>DATGIR010000248.1:0-9766 GCA_035295605.1 Fimbriimonadaceae bacterium
CGATGTATGCGGGGTCCTTCCCTTTTGGACAGTCTGAAGGAATCGGCGCCGGCCCCGATGCAGCGCTCACGCTCTTCATCCCACCTGCTCAGGCGGCCTGTGTTGCGTCAATAGGTCGAGCGATCAACCGGTCAAGTCCACACCGCAGAATGTCTTGGGCCGGAGTGAGGGGCCTCGTGTAGTTAATCTCGGTGACGCCGACACCCGCGTGACCTACGTGCTCTTTGAGCGTCGTCGACGAGACCTCTGGCAGCAACTTTTCGATCCAGTTGATATGGGTCAAACGGCAGTCGTGTGGCGACATGGACGGTGGGAGGCCCGTCTTGGTGAGAATCTCCTTCCATGCTCGGTAGACGACGCTCTTGTGGAGCGGCTTGTTGATCCGCTCCGCCGACCACAGGTAACGATCTGCGTCGGGATCACCCACGAACTCGCAAAGGATCGTCTTCAGCGTGGGACACATGACCGCGAGCCGTTTCTTGTTTCCCTTGGGCAATCCAACGGTTTGTCCACCGACTTTGTCCAGCTTCACGGCCCGATCCACCGCAATCAGGCTCTGATCCATCAAGAGCTGTCCTCGTGTCAGCGCCATAAACTCGGAAAGCCGAAGCCCTGTGAGCAAGAACGTGGCGAGCATGGCACGCTCCGAGATAGTCAGGGCCGCGCACTTGAGCGCGGCCGCCGCTTCGTCAGGTGTGAGGGCAATCGCTTCACGAGGAGTCGAACCCTGCAGTTCCAAGCGAAATGGATTGGGAATCGAACTCAGAACTTGATTGTAAGGTGAGATCGCTTGATTGAAAACGCGAACCAGATTGGCCTTGATCGAATGCACGGTTGCCTCACCGACGCCGGACTCCTTGAGGTCATGGTAGAAGTCACGCACGTGCAGCGGGTTGATAAGTGCCAGCGGCGTGTCCCCGAAACATCGGCGTACGTGCTTGTTGAACCGGCCCTGTCGGCTTGCAATCGTCTTTGCGTCGAGATTCACCGCCCAGTCGTTCTCGGCCAGCCAGTCGAACCATTTACCAAGCGTCAGCTCACGCCTTTCGTTGGCCTTCTCCACGCGAGCGCCGTGCCGCAACTCGAACAGGAACGCTTTGGCATCAGCTTTGTAGCGGAAGAGGCGAGAGAGCCGCTCCTTGCGGTATCCCTCCTTGTAGGTGAACTGGACGCGCCAGCGACCTGCATGCTTGCCGCTCTTGACCTGCCTACAGGAGCCGTCACCATTGTCGGCGCGAGTGCCCACAGAAAGGAGTGTAACGGGCTCAATTGAGAGACCAATGGAGAGACCTCAGGGGTTTACCGAGCCCTAAAGTTGCAAGAAGCAGAGACTCTAGGTTCAAACGGTTGGTGGAGAATAGGGGGCTCGAACCCCTGACCTCTTCCATGCCATGGAAGCGCTCTCCCAGCTGAGCTAATTCCCCACGCGAGAGTGATGTATTAAACCCGATTCGGGGCCCTCCCTTCGCTCGCCTTCCGCGAGCTAGTCCTCCCGGGGGGAGGACAGACCGTGCTGTGGGACCGCCTGTCGTTTCCTGAGAAACCCGCGACCAAAGATTTCGCAGGTGGCGCCACCGGCATCTCGGAAGAACATCACGGAGTGAGCCCTTGGCTCGCACCGAACCAGCTTGCGCGTGAACCACTCGCGCGCTTTGAAAGGAGAGACCGAATGACCAAGCCACTGCACCCGTCCACGCCCGCCGGCGGCACCCTCGACCGCCGAAGCTTCCTCGGCAAGAGCGCTGCCGCCGGGGCCGCGCTGCTCCCTCTAGGGCTCCTCGCCGGTTCCGAGTCCGCCAAGGCCGCCCGAAAGGACGACCCGCGCGGCGATGCCGCCATCCTCCGCTTCCTCGCCGCCGCCGAGCTTATCGAAACCGACCTCTGGCAGCAGTACGCCGAGCTCGCGACCTCGAACCCCGACTTCGGCGCCGCGCTGGCGAACATCGATTCGGACATGGCCACCTACGTGCGGCAAAACACCGAGGACGAGCTGAGCCACGCCACCTTCCTCAACACCTTCCTGGCGGACGAACACAGGCAGACGATCAACCTCGACGAGTTCCGCACGTTGCCCAGCAGCGCGGCGACGGGCGCCGTCCAAA
The DNA here is from genome assembly GCA_035295605.1 of Fimbriimonadaceae bacterium. GTDB lineage: Bacteria > Armatimonadota > Fimbriimonadia > Fimbriimonadales > Fimbriimonadaceae > DAIDHV01. Next base: position 2,103 of record DATGIR010000248.1, read on the forward strand.
CCAAGCGGCTGACGAGCCTGATGCACTTGAACGTCGATACCAGCTACTACACGCGCTACCGAAGCCCGGGCAACCCCGACTTTGGCGACACCTTCCCGCAGTTCGTGAACATCATGAACCGCCCGGGCATCCCCCTTCACGATGGTTACACGAAGAACCAAATCCAGGCGATCGCCAATACCGCCGCGTTCCACTTCGGAATGATCGAGCAGGGCGGCACCAGCCTCTACGCGGCGATGGCCCAGAAGGTATCGCACTTGGTGTCGCTTCACATCGTGACCGGCATCGGCGGAAGCGAGATCGTCCACTTTTCGATCTGGAACGAGAAGGCCGGCAACACCATCCCCGTCGACAGCGGCGACGGACTCGTGTTCCCCGACCCGACCGCGAACACGCAGTTCTTGTTCAACCAGGTGATGCCCATGCCCTGCACGTTCGTGGACGTGAATCTGCCCCTCTGCTCCGTAGTCCGCCCGACGACGGCGCAGCAGGTGACTGCTCGCGGCGTCGTGAAGTTCCTGAACGACACCGGCCTGTTCGTCGGCCAGAGCAAGGAGTTCTTCCGGGTGATGAACGACCTCGCCGAGGACGCGGACGAAGCTAGGCGGTAGTCGACGCCATATGCGTCTCCTCTCCCCCCGGGAGAGGTCCGCGAAGCGGGGTGAGGGCGAAGACGCCCTCCTCCCCCGCCGCATCGCGGCGGGTACTCCCCCCGGAGGGGGGAGAGACGCGCTGCCCCAAGGGCGCCCTCCCTTCGCGTCGCTTCGCTCGGCTAGTCCCCCCGGAGGGGGGACAGACCTCGGACATGAGTCCCCCCAGAGGGGGGACAGACCTCTAAGATTGTCCCCGGCACGATCACATCCGGCGCCCTCAACCGGGGACGCCCGGCGATAACCCGCCGGGCGTCCTCCGCCAAAGCTTCGGGAAGCTCGCGACGGGCCTTGCGGCGCTTCTCCCGGTCGAACACGGTGCCGGCTTGGGAATCGCGGCCGAGAACCTCTCGGACCGAATCCCAGTCGGCCCCCTCGATTCCGCAGAACGTAAACAACTGCTCCAACACCGGAACCGGATTGGCGGTCAGGTCTTCGAACCGGGCCGCGCACAGGGGAATGCCCGTCTCACGCAGCCCCAGATAGGCCTCCATGCACGTCACCCAGGCCAGGATCCGCAGCTCAGCCGGATTCATGGCCGCGTCCGCCCGAATCGAGTCGCGAACCAGCGGGATCGTGTACGCCCAAGATGCCTCCAGCTCCCGGTTCGCGACTTCATCGTAGGGGTTCCGCTCGGGTGGAGCGTTCTGGTAGACGCTGCGCATCCACGAGACGCCGTCCCGGTACAGGAACAGGTGCCTGGCCGCCGGAAACTCGAGCCCGATCAGGTCGGCCAGAACCATCACCTCGCTCCGCATCTTGATCGCCACCCACCGGGCCGGCGCGCCCGAGCGCGGCTTGCACCGCCATCGGACCGTACTGCGAATGAGCCGCCGGAGCTCGGCATCGGGTGCGCCACCGGTGGTCCGGAACTCGATCATCTGGGTCAGGTCGTCCGGCTCGGAAAGGCTCTGAACCTCCGGCACGGCCTCCAGCGCCTTGCTCACCAGGGTCGAGCCGCACCGCCCAACCGAGTGTATGAAGATGAGCCCGCCCGGCGGTTCGGCGATCGTCTCTGCCAGCCGGTGGAATACCTCCAGCGGCATCGAGACGAGGCCTCGCGCATGCTCGTTCTGTCCTTGGTAGTAGAACGGCGCTTGCTCCACCGCGGCGGGGTCGTCCACCTCGACGAACAGGGCCGAGCCCGACTCGCGATCGAAGCAGTAGAGGCTGAGCGCCGGATCGCGAATCACCGTTTCCGGCTCGATCTCGGCGCCCGGCTCCCACTCGAAGTCGGCCGGCCCCACGACGCCAACCGGACGCGTGCGGTTGTTCGCGATCAGCGTAAGCCGCCGGGTCGCCGGAATCCTGGCGCGTGACACAAACGGAGCTTATCCAGGCCGCGGCCCATCCTGAATCGGGACCCCACCGACGAGAGCCCCAATCGTGGTCCCAAAGCAGCGCATTCGGCGTTCCCGGCGCGTGGAAAGAGGGGTGAGCCATACCTACCCCACGCGCCGCTACCTCACGCAAGCCGACGTATCCGCGCTCGCCGGAGTCCTGCTCGTGCTGGCGGGCGCTATCGGAATCTTCCTGCCGACCATTACCGCCCTCGGGGCGAGCCTCCTGTCGGCGTGCGTGCTGTTCTTCCTGGCTGGCGAGCGCTTCGTGGCCGCGTGGGAGCGGAGGTTCAGCGACCTCTCCCCGACCGCGGGACTCACCGCTGTGCTCTACGCCGGGGTTGGCATGTGCCTCTTGTTCGAGCCCTGGATCACGCTGACGGGGCTAGCGCTCATCTGCGGATGCCTTCTTGCCGTCGCCGCCTTGTCGAGCCTTACCCTCTACTTGGTCTTTCGCGAGCTCGAGGGTTCGCAGTGGCTCGCGCTCGAGGGTTCGGTCGCGCTGATCCTCTCCATCCTGGTGTTCCTCGCCTGGCCCATGGGTGACATCGTGGCCTTCGGCATCGCGATCGGGTTCGGAATCCTCCTGTTCGGCGTCGCCCGGCTCATGGCGCTTGCCGACACCTACGGCTTGACCTCTGAGGGCGACTGGCGGTATCGCATCGGCGCCTGGGCGCGAACAACCCTTTCCAAACTGAGGGCGCCCATGTAACCGATCAGCGGCCGGCCTGGGCCAGAAGCTGCTCGAGTTCGGCGAACCGGACCGGCTTTACGAAGTGCCGGTCGAACCCGGCCTCTTGGCTCTGCCGCCGATCTTCGAGCTGCCCCCAGCCGGTCATCGCCACGATGACCGTCGCGCCGGCCCAAGGCCGGCGCCGGATCTCACGGGCGACGGCGAGGCCGTCCATCCCGGGCATACCCAGATCCAATATGATCAGGTCGGGACGCATCGAGTCGGCGACCTTGAGCGCGGACTGGCCGTCGTTGGCAACCTGAACCGAGTTCCCCTTCCGTTCGAACAGGAGCGCGAGCATCGCGGCCGCGTCCCGGTTGTCGTCCACCACGAGGACGCGCTTCGCCTCGCACACATGCTCTCGGCGGGGCTGTTTGGTCAACCGGGCCTTTGCCGAAACGACGCAGGGCAACTCGACCGTGAATTCGGCGCCCGTGCCCGGGCCATCGCTGGCCACATGCACGTCGCCGCCGTGCATCTCCACGATGACCCGGACGAGGGTGAGTCCGATTCCCAGCCCGTCCTTCCGCCCGTCTCGGAGATCTTGAGCTTGGTAGAAGGGCGCGAAGACATGAGGCAACTCTTCGGTGGCGATTCCAGCCCCGTCGTCCCGGACTACGAACTTGACGCGGTTCTCCTCCACGCTTGCTTCGAACGTGATCACGCCTCCGGCTTCGGCGAACTTCGAAGCGTTGAGGAGCAGATTCGAGATGACCTGCGAAATCCTGGCCGGGTCCACGTCGACGAGCACCGGCTGGCGCGGCAGGGTGGTTCGAAGCTCCTGCTTACCGGCGTCGATGGCAGGCTGCGCCGTTTCCACGCCGCCCATGACGACCTCGGCTAGTTTCGTTCGTGCCCGGCGGAGTTCGAGCTTGCCCTGGTTGATTCGGCTCAAGTCCATCAGGTCGTCGATGAGCCGGGTGAGGTGATCGAGCTGCCGGTCCATGACCCGGAGCCACGTACCTGAGCTCGGAAACTCGGAGGCAACCTCTTGTAGGCCGTCGAGGGAGCTGCGAATGGGGGCCAGGGGGTTCCTGAGCTCGTGGGCGAGCATCGCCAGGAAGACGTCCTTGCGCTGGTTTGCCTCGCGCAGTGCCTCCTCCGTCTGGCTGAGCTGGCTCGTCCGCTCCAGGACCCGCTCTTCAAGCTCCGCGTTCAACCGCTCAAGCTGTCGGGTCTTGCGGAACAGCTCGACGAACACCGCGACCCTTGCCCGAAGGATGTCGGGAACGATCGGTACGGATACGAAGTCGACCGCGCCCGTCGCATATCCCTTTATCCGATCGAGGTCCGTCATGTGAACCGCGGAGACAAAGATGATCGCGGTCTTCTTGAACCGGTGGTGGGAGCGGATCATCTCGGCAAGCTCGAAACCGTCCTGCTCGGGCATGCAGACGTCGACGAGAATGACCGCGATATCGTGCTTCAAGAGCTGTTCGAGCGCCTCGCGGCCCGAGGTGGCGAGAATGAGGTTCTCGTCGAGGCTCTCGAGGATCGCGCTATAGCTCAGGAGCTTCCCGCGTTGATCGTCGACGAGGAGGATGTTGACCCGTTCGGACGGTTCCATTTCTATCGATGAAGCCACATGCGTACGGTCGAGAGGAGCTGGTCGGTATTGACCGGCTTGGCCAGGTAGTCGGAGGCGCCTGCCTCGAGGCACTTTTCACGGTCGCCCTTCATGGCCTTGGCGGTCAGGGCGACGATCGGAAGGCGGCGCAGGCTGGGCTGTTCCCGAATGACGCGGATGGTCTCATATCCGTCCATCTCCGGCATCATGATGTCCATCAGCACGATCGAGACCGAGGACTGCGCCTCGAGCGTGGTGATCGCATCGCGTCCGGTGCTGGCGGTGAGAACCGTCATCCCGTGCCCCTCCAGCACGCTGCTGAGGGCGAAGATATTGCGAATGTCGTCGTCCACAACCAGCGCCGTTTTGCCCTGGAGGAGCTCGTCCGAGCGGTGCAGGCGTTGGAGCAAACGCTGCTTCTCCGGGGGAAGATCCGAAATGACCCGGTGCAGGAAGAGAGCGGTCTCGTCAAGCAGCCGCTCGGGTGACTCAACCCCTTTGACAACCACCTTTCGAGCCAGCGAGCGCAACTGGGATTCCTCATCCGGCGAGAGCTCCTTCCCTGTATAGACAACGACCGGGGTGTCTTGCAGGTTGCTGTCGGCGTGGAGGTGCTCGAGGACTTCGAACCCGGACATATCCGGCAGCCGCAGGTCCAACACCGCGCAGTCGAACGACTCGCGACGCATCGCCAGGAGCGCCTGCTCACCGGTTCCGGCGGCCTCGATGTCGATGTCGTCGTCCGCCAAGAGCTCGCGGATGCTGAGCTGTTCGGCCGGATTGTCCTCGATGATGAGAAGCTTCTTCCGATGCGGCGTCGCGAACTTCCGCAGGCGCGCCATGGCCCGGACCAGGGACTCGGTTGTCGCCGGCTTCGTCAGGAAGGCGTAGGCTCCGCGCGCCAGCCCATGCTGGCTGTCTTCCTCCAAGGTGACGATCTGAACCGGGATATGGCGGGTGAGCGGATCGAGCTTGAGCTGATTCAACACCGTCCATCCGAGCATGTCGGGCAGGAACACGTCGAGCGAGATCGCGATCGGCTGGAACTGGGTTGCGAGCGGCAGAACGTCGGCGCCCCGCATGGCCACGAGGACCTTAAAGCCCTCTCCGTGCGCCATTTCCATGAGGATCTTGGCGTAGTGGGGGTCATCCTCGACGATGAGGAGCACCGTATCGCCGGGCGCGATCACGTCCCGATCGTCGGCCACCGGCTCGACCGCCTGATCGGCCCGTAGTTCCGATGCGAGGATGGCGGACGCCGCGGCTCTGGAGCCCGAATCCGTCGGGATCGCCGTCAACGAGGAGCCGGCGTACTTGCTGGGGAGGTACAGCGTAAACGAGGAACCTTGACCGGGTTCGCTCAGGAGTTGAATCTCTCCTCCGAGCAGGCTGGCGAGTTCCCGGCTGATGGCGAGTCCGAGGCCGGTTCCGCCGTACTTCCGGCTGGTGCTCGCGTCGGCTTGTTGGAAGGCTTCGAAGATGATCTTTTGCTTTTCCGGCGGAATGCCGATGCCAGAATCGGAAACCCGGAAGGCCACCACGCGGTCGGCGGCGGAAAGCACCGGGTGGCCGATGCTCCATCCGCCGGTGGCTTCCTCCACCCTGAGCGTGATGCCGCCCTTTTGCGTGAACTTGAATGCGTTCGAAAGCAAGTTCATGAGAACCTGCTGGAGCCGCTTCGAGTCGGTGACCATGCTTCGGCCGAGCCGTTGCTCGATCGTCACGTCGAAGGAGAGCTGACGGCTCTCGGCTTCGTGCTTGAAGTTCCGGCGTACCGTGTCGAGGAGGTTCGAGAAGAGCACCTTCTCGGCGTCCACCGTAACGGTGCCGGACTCGATCTTGGATAGGTCGAGGATATCGCTGATGAGGTTCAACAAGTCGGTTCCGGCGCCGTGGATCGTGCGCGCAAATTCGACTTGCTTGGCCGAGAGGTTGCCTTCCGCGTTGTCGCCGAGCTGCTGGCCTAGGATGAGGATGCTGTTGAGCGGCGTGCGAAGCTCGTGCGACATGTTCGCCAGAAACTCGGTCTTGTAGCGAGAGGTCAGCGCGAGCTCCTTGGCCTTCTCCTCGAGCGCGCCGCGTGCTTGCTCGATCTCTTGGTTCTTGCGCTCCATCACCACGTTTTGCTCGGCAAGCTGTTGCGCCTTCTGCTCGAGCTGTTCGTTGGATTGCTGCAGCTCTTCCTGCCGAGTTTGGAGTTCGACCGCAAGCTGCTGCGACTGCTTGAGCAGATCCTCGGTCTGCATCGTCGCTTCGATGCTGTTGAGAACGATGCCGATGTTGTCGGTGAGCTGGGCGAGGAACGCGAGCTGGGCGGGCGCGAACTCCTTCAGGGAGCCCAGACCCAGAACGGCCTTGATTTGCCCCTCGAACGTGATCGGGAAGATGAGAAGGCTGCGCGGCAGCGCTTGAAGGATCGTCGAGCCGATTCGGGCCGTATCCGCCGGGATCTCCGTCACGATCATGCGGCGAAGGTCTTTCGCCACCTGGCCAAAGAAGCCTTCTCCGATTTCGATTCGCTCGCGGCACCCGCTCTGTTCGTCGCTCGCATAACTTGCCAGGAGCTGCAAGTAGGACGCTTCCTCCGAGCGAACCTGGTAGATGAGCCCCCAGTGTCCGTCGACGAGGGGAACGAGCTCGGAGAGCAGGGTCTGGCCGACCGTCGCCAGGTCTCGCTTGCCTTGAAGCATGTTCGTGAACCGGGCGAGGTTGGTTTTGAGCCAGTCTTGCTCGTCGTTCCGCTCCGTCGTGAGACGAAGGTTGTCGATCATCGTGTTGATGTTGTCTTTGAGCTCGGCGACCTCGCCCCGTGCTTCGACCTGAATGGATCGGGTCAGGTCGCCCTTGGTGACGGCGGTCGCAACCTCCGCGATCGCGCGGACCTGGGTGGTTAAGTTCGCGGCCAGGAAGTTGACGTTTCCGGTCAGGTCCTTCCAAGTTCCGGCCGCGCCGGGCACGTTCGCCTGGCCTCCGAGTCGCCCCTCCGCGCCAACCTCGCGCGCCACCGTGCTCACCTGGTCCGCGAACGTGGCCAGCGTATCAGTCATGTTGTTGATCGTTTCCGCCAGGGCGTTGACCTCGCCCTTTGCTTTGACGGTCAGCTTCTGCTTGAGATTGCCGTTCGCGACCGCGGTGACGACTTTCACGATGCCGCGCACCTGTTCGGTAAGGTTGGCGGCCATCACGTTCACGTTGTCGGTGAGGTCCTTCCAGGTCCCCGCCACGCCCGGCACCTGTGCCTGACCACCCAGCTTTCCTTCCGTGCCGACGTCGCGGGCAACCCGCGTCACCTCGGCGGCGAACGCATTCAGCTGGTCGACCATCGTGTTGATGGTGTTCTTGAGCTCGAGGATTTCGCCTCGCACGTCGACGGT
>DATGIR010000249.1:0-3083 GCA_035295605.1 Fimbriimonadaceae bacterium
TGGGTCTGCCCCCGCCTCAACCAGCGCACGGGCGGTTTCTAAGTCGCCCCGCAGGGCCGCTTGGTGGAGGGGCGTCGAATGCGAGTGACAGCCTATTGGATTGAATCCATTCGGATCGACGCCATTTGCAAGCAGGGCGCGAACCACCTCGATCCGACCGTGCTGTGCCGCATGCGCGAGCGCCCGGCGCTTGTCCAACTCGTTCGCGTGCTCGAGCAGTCGCTCTACGTCGGCGACCCGATTAAGAGCGGCCGCGGCCGGTAAGTCAACCCGCGCGCCGAGACGGATCAGGGCCGCTACCGCGTCGAACTCGCCATGGACGATCGCCGGGCTCATGCCGGAGTCCGGGCCGGCTCCAGCTACGACAAGGAGCTCGATCAGCGGAACTTGGACCCCGCACTCGCGCGGCACTCTTCCTGAAACCACGAGACCTAGCGTTTTCGTGATCGACGGGGCGTCCGCCCCGGCGCCGATGATCACCTTAGCTACGTGCACGATGTTTGCCGGAAGGGTGCCGTTGCGGATCGGATTCTCGGCCACGAACTCGAGGAGGCTCGGCTCCCCGAAGTATTCATTAACCTGGAAGAAGACGCGCCTCATCGCCAGCAATGAATTGCCGGCAAGCAGCCCCCGAAGATGCGTGACGTCGCCCGCGTCGATGAGCCGGACGGCCTGCTGGAACACCGGATCGGTAATCCGGTCGGTAAAGGACTCGTGGCGGTTTGGTGCGTTTGGCTCGGCGACCGCTGCCTTCAGCTTGGGCCAACTCGCAAACCCGTATTCGCGCGCAAGGGTGAGTTGGGCTTGGCTCAGCGGTAGGGCTCTACTGGCGATCTCTGTATCGCTGAACTCTCGAAACGCCGGATGAAACTCGCGGATGCGTTGAAGGGCCCTCGGATCGCGTGACCGGTGTCCATCCAGCAGTTCCTTCGCTTGGCGCTTGAGATGGACGAAATCGGGGCGGCCGGGCAGAGTCTTGAGTGGCATAACGAACTTCCTTGCAGCAAGCTGCGTTGCCCGAGGTCCGCTAGCGCGAGCAGAAAGTTGTCGTCGAATTAATGAAGGCAGGTTGGGAGACTTCTGTCTTTCCCGCGGACCGGAGGCGCCCCACGCGCCCGGTCCAACTATACACCCTGAATCTATTCCGACTTAGTATTTGCTCAGCGCCGGAACAGCGCCCGTCCGGCGATACTTCACGTGTTCGGAGGAGTAATGATGGACAGTTCGCCGCTTTGCCGATTGAGCCTGATCGTTTCCGCAGGAGTCGCCCTGATCGCGGCTGCCGGCTTCGCCCATCGAGCGCCGGGCGACGGGACGTATCAAGTTCAGAAAGTTGTCAAGGTCGGGGGCGATGGCGGCTTCGACTATGTCTATGCCGACTCGGCCGGCCGCAAGCTCTACGTGGCTCGCGGGGGCCAGGGCGCGCGGGTAGACGTCTTTGATCTGGACACCTTGGCCTCTGCGGGTCAGATCGCGAAGACCTCGGCACACGGGGCAGCCACGGACGCCAAGACCCATCACGGGTTCGCCTCGAGCAAGCCGGTGGCCATGTGGGACACCAAGACGCTCGAACCCGTGAAGACGATCGAAGTCGATGGCGGCCCCGATGGCATCCTCAACGACGACTTCAACCACCGAACCTATGTGTTCAGCCACCGAGCGCCGAACACAACCGTCATCGATGATGCGGACGGCACTGTGCTCGGCACGATCGACCTGGGCGGAGCGCCCGAGCAGGCGGCTTCGGACGGCAAGGGCCACATCTATGTCGACCTGGAGGACAAGGACTCGGTTGCGGTTGTGGACGCCAAGACCATGAAGGTGACGAACACCTACAGCCTGAACGGCAAGGGCGGCACGTGCGCCGGCCTCGCGTTGGATGCCCGGAACCATGTGCTCTTCGTCGCGTGCCGCAACCCTCAGGTCATGGTCATGCTCGATGCGAATGACGGCAAATACCTTGCCGATCTCCCGATCGGGCGCGGTACCGATGGGGCCGGCTTCAACCCGAGAACCGGGGAGGCGTTCAGTTCGCAGGGCGATGGCACGCTGACGATCATCAAGGAGACGAGCCCCACCACTTTCGAGGTCGAGCAGAACCTCAAAACGATGCCAGGCGCGAAGACGATGACGATCGACGCGAAGACGGGCCGAATCCTCCTGATCGCCGCCGAGTATGCCGCTCCCACCACCCCCGCCCCCGAGGGGCAGGGCAATCGCCCGCGCCGCGGACCCATGGTGCCTGGCTCCTTCTCGGTCATCGTTGTCGGAAAGTAGCCCCCGGGAACCGGATGTAGCCGCTCGAGCGCGAACCTCGGGTCGTCGTCCGCGACCCGGGACTTAGGGCCATGCACGGCTGCGGCAACTCCATAATCCAGGCAGAGTTGGCCCATGGTCCGCTCAAGGGAGAGAAACTAATGTGGACCAGACTTGCTGGGCTCGTCCTGCTCGCGGCCTCCTGTGCCGCTCCGGCCCAAATCCGGTTTTCGACATACGTGACTGGGCTTACCCAGCCGGTCGCGATGATCCAGGATCCGTCTCTGACGAACGTTCAGTACGTCGTCCAGAAGCAGGGTCTCATTCGTGTTGTTCAGGATGGGGCGCTCCTCCCGACACCCTTTCTCGACCTGAGCTCCATCGTAGTAACAGCCAACGAAGAGGGGCTCCTGGGCCTTGCGTTTCCGCCTGACTATGCTTCGTCGGGCTACGCCTATGTGTATTACACGGACCTCAGCCAAGCGATTCAGATCGCCCGGTACTCAAGATCGATTCTCAATCCGCTGGTGCTGGATCCGTCGAGCGCATACAAGATCCTGAATCAGCCGCACTCGGCCTATCAAAACCACAACGGCGGCACCCTCCGCTTCGGGCCTGACGGCTACCTTTATGCTGGATTGGGCGACGGCGGCTCGGAGGGCGATCCGGACCAAAACGGACAGAACCCCAACACCCTGCTCGCGAAGATCATTAGGATCGACCCGTCAAGCGACGATTTTCCGGATGATCCGAACCGCAACTACCACATACCTGCCGGCAATCCGTTCGTAAACGGTTTGCCGATTGTGGCGATGGGTGAGATCTGG
>DATGIR010000250.1:0-4802 GCA_035295605.1 Fimbriimonadaceae bacterium
GCGGGTCTCTCCGGAGTGGCCGGAGGTCTCATTGCGACCGCCGGGCTACTCACCGAGACCCGCAGAAACAACGCCGGGACGCCGTTTGTTATCCATTGGCTGGTCGTCATCGTGCTCGCCCTCGGCTTCGATTACATCTGGACGCAGCGCCGGGTCAGGAATCAGGACAAGGCGGTGATTCGCAGGCTGATGCGGCGAATGGCCTTCGCCGCCCTGCCCGGACTGGCGGCCGGGCTTGCGATCACACTTGCGTTCGTTTGGCTCAATCGAACCTCGGAGCTGTTTCCGTACTGGATGCTCTGCTATGGAGCTGCAATGTCGGCGGTCGGATTGATGTCGCCGCGGGAGGTGAGTTGGATGGCTTGGGCCTTTCTGATCGCCGGCGCCCTTGCCCTTGCCCTTCAAACCTCGGGGATGGGGTGGATTGGGCTGCCCGCCTTCGGGTTCTCGTTCGGGTTGTTTCACTGCGCGTACGGCGTGCTTGTCGGGGTGCGCGAAGGATGGTAGAGGCGGACGTCGCAATCCAAGCTTTGCTTGGGCGCCTGGACGACGCCTTTCAATCCAAGGTCAGGCTCGGAATTGTGGCGGCGCTCGTTGGAGCGGGATCGATGGATTTCAGGGGGCTGAAGCGGACACTTCAGGTTACTGACGGGAACCTCGCAAGCCATCTCGCTTACCTGGAACGGCGCGAGTTCGTGCGGATCGAGAAGTCGTTCGTTGGGAGGCGACCGCACACGGAAGTCTTCCTCACCGAGGAGGGTCGGCTCGGTTTTCGACAATACATTGAAGCGCTTGCCCGAATCGTCGGAGCGGCGGGTGAGCTCGGTGCGTAGGGCTCGCCTCATTCTAATCGTCGTGGGAGGCGTCGGAATTGCATGCGTTACCCTCCTGCTGATCGCACTCGGATCGGTGGTTCGGACGTCGTCGGCCGGCGGGACCCTGCGGGCCGCGGACTACGAGCTGACGCCGCTCTCAATCGACGAGAGCGCGAAGCTCGGCGACGAGCTCGCGCGGGACGGGCGCTCTTTCTACGTCGTCCGCGTGCGGCTGGCTGATCGTTCCGCAACCGCCAACTTCCACTTCGACCCCCACCAGATCCTTCTCCGATCCGTCGGGGAAGGGAAGCCGGTTCGCTCGGCTCGCGGCCAGCGCGCGCTCGGGTCGGACGGCTCCGCGGATGTCTCGCCCGGCGGCGACTGCATCGAAGCGATCGTTTTCGAGGCAGCTCGGGGGATGAAGCGAATGACCGTCCGATTCAACCTGCTCGGCGGCCCGGGCGAGTTGATGACGGGATTGTTCGGTCAGAACCCGGTAGTTGAATTGCCGGTGACGCCCTCCGGCTCAAAATGAGACGTGCGTGTTTTCATTTCGGTCGACATCGAGGGTTGCACGGGAATCGCCTCGTTCAGCCAGTGCGGCCGACCGGACTCGGCGCACTTCGACTGGCCGTTTGCCCGCCGGATGTTGCACCACGACGTTAATGCAGCGATCCGAGGCGCCCGGGCGGCGGGGGCAACCGAGATCGTGCTCAAAGACGGGCATGCCCACTGCCGAAACCTGTTGGTCGATCTTCTCGAACCTGGAGTGAAACTCATTTCCGGTGCGAACGCGGGGTTCGATGGGATGATGACCGGGCTCGACGGCTCCTTCGATGCGGCGATGCTCATCGGCTACCACGCCATGGCTGGAGCGCATCTCGGCATGATGGACCACGCATTGGTCGGCGGGTTGCACCGGTGCTGGATCAATGGCGCCGAGGCCGGTGAGATCGCGGCCAGTGCTGCTTTGGCGGGAGCCCATGGTATCCCGTTGGTTTGCGTGACGAGTGACTACGCCGGTTGTGTGGAGGCCACCACGACCATCCACGGCGTCAGAACGTACTCGACGAAGCGCGGTTTCGGACGATACGCCGGCGAGATGCGCCCGCCGGAAGAAACCGGTCCGGGGATCGAGAAGGCGACGCGGCGTGGTGTTGCGGATCAAAAGATCATTCCGCCGTATCGAGTGAGCGAGCCCGTGACATGGCGGATTACATTCCGAACCACAAACGAAGCGGACATGGCGTCGCAACTTCCGGCTTCAACCAGGCGCGACGGATACACGATCGAGTTCACGCGCCCCGACTTCATTTCCTCCCACCGGGATGCCTACACCGTGTTCGCGCTGTCGATCCAGGGTCGCAAGTCGGAGTCGTAGCCGTCGAGCCCGGACGACGCACACGGCGTCGAATGCGTTTCCAGTCACGGGTCTAAACTCAAGTAGTCAAGTTATGAGCGCGCTCGAGGTTTTGCTCCTAGGGATCACGGCCGTCACATCTCCTTTGGCAGGACCTTCGATCCACCGGCCGGACACGGAGCCCCTTATCGACCAGGGCCGCATGGTCACCCGTATCGATCGCACCGGCTTTGTCGTGGAGTACGCCACATACAAGCCGTGCGAAACGAAGTTGGAGGTACGAGCAGGCAGCCGCTTTCGAGCCCTCGTTTCGGGGGCGAATCCCGCCTATCGCGTTGTGACGGTCGGTGGATCAGGGCTGTGGCATTCGGCCCGGGTTACCGGTCTCAAGCCGGGAACGCGCTACTTCTACCGGCTCTACGATCCATCGGCGACTCCGACCGCAACGGAAGTCCGGTGGGGCGCCGATGCGCCTTGGAGTCGCGAATATGCCGTGAGCACCGAGGCGCCGGCAGGCCGAAAGACGATCATCCACTTGCCGGTCAAGGTGCTGCTGATGCCGAACGTGGTGAACGCGGCGTCGTCCATCCAGCCGGATGGGAGCCTCGCACCCGAACCCCCGAAAACCACCCCTGAGCAGCTCACGCTTATCGAGAACGAGTTCAAAGCCGCCTCCCGTGTGTTCTGGTGCAACTCGGGGATGCGACTGTGGGTCGACTTCCAGTTTCTTGTCGACGACCGTTGGCAGCGCTGGGGGCCCCAGGCGGCGGGCGCTGCGCCGTTCTTCCGGAACCTGCCCCAGTGCCGAAGCTATGGCGGCAAGGACTACAAGGATCCGGGTGGCGGAACGTTCACCGTCGTCGACACGCACGACCTTTCGAACATCAAGAGCGGGCCGCTCCGGGACGGATTCGAGTGCCAAGTCGAGATGGCCTGGCCGCGGAAGTGGGATCCGGTCGCTCGGAAGTGGGTGTTCTACGTGTCCGGAGGCGGCACGCTGGGGGCAGACGAGCTGCCCGACGGGATTCCGGCTCGAACCCAGTTCTTGGCGGGCGGGGATACGGCGTGGCTCGCTGAACACGAGTTCCACCATCAGCTAGAGTCGCTCGGCTCGTTTTGCCTTGGGAATTCCGAGGACGACCGGATCGTGTTCGACCATCCCTCCCCTCGGCACCGCAATCGGCGCGGAGATGGGACGTACGACGAGCAGGATTGGACAACGACGGGACCCCACGGCGAACAGTGGGACGTGATGCGCTACTGGGACAGGCAGGTCACCGACTGCCAGTGGCTGCGGCTGGGATTCGGGACGACGGAGACCGTCATCGACAAGGACGGGGACGGGTTTCCGGACGCCGATCCGAGACTGCCGCTGGATGCATCGCGGATGCGCCGTTACGCGCCGGAATCGTGCAGCTACGCCGCAGCTTGCGCGTGGGATTGGGCGATGTTGCCGTTGCAGCCTAGTTGGGTCAAGAACCGGTCTGGAGTGGAAGGTCGAATCGACCCTCTTACCGGGTTGCAGGAGTGGGTTCACGTCATGACGTCGGCGGACCTCAAGGCGTGGCACTACGACGGGGAGCACCCCGACCGTAGGTCTTACTGGGTGACCATGAGCTTTACTCCCGGCTGCATCGTGCCGATTCACAAGGCGGTCGATGCGAATGCCGGAGCCTGGGAGCGGGCCGACGGGTTGGGCCTTACCGATGGGTACGGATTGATCGAACAGCCGACTATCCAGGCAAGTTATAGGTATGGATACGACGAAACCGGATACATGGGCGTGATCGTTGCAAAGGGCAACATCGGCCACATCGACGTCGACCTCGACGGTGAAGGCAAGGGGATGTTCACCCCGCCCGGCGCGCTCGGATTCTCGATTGTTAGCCTCAAGCCATCCGCCGGGCAAGCGGGCCCCACGACGCTTCCCGTGTCGGTCAAGCCCACATTTGGCGGCGTTCAGGGCCGCGCGCCCTGGCTCACGTGGAAAGCGGTACGGAAAGACGACGGCACGTTGATCTTCGAGTTCAAGGTTCCGAACGGCGGCGACAGCCCGTGGTATTGGCACGGCGCAGGCCACCAGATCGGCGTGGCGATCAACGCCTATGACACCGACGGCCGGGGCTACAGCATGGGCGAGCCGTACCAGCTGTATTACAGCCGAATGGTGGAGACCCGCGGGCGCGAGCCTCGCCCGCCCACGCCAGCCGCTCTCGAAGCGGAGACCGTCACACTCAAGCCCGGCGACAAGGCGTTCACACTTTCACCGGGCTGGAGCCTCGCCGAAGACGGCGCCTACCGGCACGAAGGCGACGCGAACGCGATCGTGGTCGGTGGCCGCAAGGTGGTCGACTTCGACCTCATTGCCGAGGTTCAGGGCGAGGGAGAATACGGAATCGGCGGTTATGCCGCACAAACCCCACGGCCCGGCGCGGACCGCGACTATTCGGCGATCGTTGCCGGGGGCACGGCGATCCTGCGGATCAACGGTGAGGCAGACGACTCGGAGAGGATTACGCCCGCCGCCGGCTTCCACCGCCTCGAACTCCGGCGCCGGGGTGGTGGAGTCTGGTTCCTCGTGGACGATCAGGTGAAAGGCTACGCTCTGGACAAGAACCCGAGAGTCG
>DATGIR010000251.1:0-14166 GCA_035295605.1 Fimbriimonadaceae bacterium
AAGTAGGTAACCGCCAAGCGAGCCCGCGTGCTCCTCGTCGAGGACGAGGAGCAAATGGCCGCCCCCGTCGCCTCGGCCCTGCGCGACGACGGCTATGCCGTTACCGTTGCCTCGAACGGCCGAACCGGGCTGAAGGAGGCGCCAAATCACGACGTGCTCATCGTGGACGTGATGATGCCGGCGATGAACGGCTTCGAAATGGTCCGCGAGCTCCGCGCTCGAGGCCACTTCATGCCGGTCATCTTCCTTACTGCGAAGGACGGCGTAGACCATCGGGTGGAGGGGCTTACGATCGGCGACGACTATCTGGTTAAGCCGTTTTTCCTGGCTGAACTCCTCGCCCGGGTCAAGCTTTTGGTTCGCCAAGCTCAGCGAGCATCCGAAATCGTCGAATACGGCGACCTTCAGCTCGACTTGCGATCGCGCAAAGCGATCCGAGGCGGCGAGTCGATCTACCTGTCGAATACGGAGTTCTCCCTGCTCGAGCTCCTCTTCCGCACCCCGGAGACGCCGGTTTCCAAGCGCGCCATACTTCGGGAGGTTTGGGGCAGCGAAACAAACTACTCCCCCAACGTGGTCGAAGTGTACGTGGGCTACCTGCGCGCCAAGCTCGAGGCGGGCGGCGGGCCCCGCCTCCTTCATACGCTCAAGGGGGTGGGCTACGTCCTCTCCAACCGTGCTGAGAACGCATAGGGGTCGGCTGACCCTCGCCGCGGCAACGGCGTCCGGCGTTCTCCTCGCCGTCGTCTTCGTGGGAATCGTTCTGGGCGCCCGAGCAGCAG
Organism: Fimbriimonadaceae bacterium; assembly: GCA_035295605.1. Taxonomy (GTDB): domain Bacteria; phylum Armatimonadota; class Fimbriimonadia; order Fimbriimonadales; family Fimbriimonadaceae; genus DAIDHV01. Next base: position 783 of record DATGIR010000251.1, read on the forward strand.
CGCTTAGCCAGCGCCAGGCGGAGCTGCAAAGTGCACTCAACGCGCTGGCCGGGGACCCGGATCGGTTTGAGGTCGACGAGTTTCGGGAATCGCATCCCGAGATGTCGATGCGCGCATTCGACGCTTCGGGAAGGACAGTGGCCGCGATCGGGGGGCTTCCGTTGCGGCCCAAGACTGGATTCATTCGCGAGGACTTCGTCATTTCCATCGGGCAGCCCCGCGGAAACACACTTGTCGTGGTTGGCGCTAATTGGCTCGAAACAGAACGCGGATTGACGCGTCTGGGTTTGGTATTAGGGTTACTCTGGCTACCGCTCACGTTTCTATGCGGCGCGGTGACGTGGCTGACCGCTCGGGCCGCCTTCCGGCCACTGGACCGACTCTCCGCCCAGGCCGAGGCGATTGGACGATCCAACCTACGGGAACGCCTCCAAACCGAGGACCACGCCGAGTTCGGGGCCCTGGCGGAACAACTGAACCGGATGCTCGACCGAATCGAAGCATCGGTAAAGCGGGAGGAGCGGTTCGCTTCAGATGCCGCGCACGAGCTGCGGACCCCGCTCGCGATCCTCCGAGTGAGGGTTGAGTCGACGCTGATGCGGCGGCGAACTCAGGCGGAGTACCTGGCGGCTCAGAAGGACGTATTGGCCGAGCTGGAGCGACTGTCGCGAATCGTCGAGTCTCTGCTCCAAACCACTCGAATCCGAGAAGAGGACGGGAGCGCCTGCGACGTTCAGGATGTCGTTCGGAAAACTGCTGCACGCTGGCAAGACCGCTACGTAGCCGACGGCGTTGAGCTTTCGGTCCGCGTCGCCCCCGGTGCTGCAAAGATCTCCGAGGAGGAGCTGTCGATTGTCCTCGACAACCTGCTCGACAACGCCCTTCGGTACTCGGCGGCCGGGATGCGAGTCGAGATATCGGAGCGAGTCGCAATGGACTGGGTCGAGATCATGGTTACGGATGGCGGACCGGGAATCGATCCCTCCATCGCGGCGAGGGTGTTCGACCGGTTCGTCCGCGCAGACGACGATCGAAACCGTGCTTCCGGCGGGGCCGGAATCGGCCTTTCGGTTTGCCGAGGAATTGTAAAGGCGCGGGGCGGCGAAATCGAGGTCGTTCCGACCGGTGGCGTGGGATCGGGCATGCGATTCACGCTCCCGCGGGATGCCGGGGTAGTCGAAACGAGAAGCGGGGCTCGAGCTGGAAGCTCGAGCCCCGCTCGCGTCACCCCGCCTTAGTGGTGGTGATGGTGATTGCCGTGGCCCTCATCTTCTTCTTGGGGAATCTCGGCCACGATCGCTTCGGTCGTCAGCAGCATGCCGCTGATTGAAGCTGCGTTCTGGAGAGCCTGCCGGACGACCTTGGTTGGATCGACGACGCCGGCTTTGAGCAGGTCCTCAAAAACGAGGGTGGCCGCGTTGAAGCCCTTGCCCTCGCGCTTGACCTGGTCGACAACCACGGAGCCTTCGACTCCCGCATTCTCGGCGATAGTCCGAAGCGGCGACTCGATCGCACGCTTCAGAATCGTCACGCCGATCTGCTGATCGCCGTCGAGCTTGAGTTTGTCGAGCGCCTTGCCGGCGGTTATGAGGGCGACGCCCCCGCCCGCAACGATGCCTTCTTCGAGCGCGGCGCGGGTCGCGGCCAGCGCATCCTCGATCCTGGCCTTCTTCTCCTTCAGCGCGGTTTCGGTGGCGGCGCCAACCTTAACGACGGCGACGCCGCCGCTGAGTTTGGCCTGACGCTCCTGCAGCTTCTCTTTGTCATAGGTGCTCTCGGTCGTCTCGATCTGGCGCTTAATCTGACTCAATCGGCCCTCGATCTTCGCCTTTTCGCCCTTGCCACCCACGATTGTGGTGGTGTCCTTGGTGATGACGATGCGGTTGCACGTCCCGAGCATGTCGAGGCCGACGTTTTCGAGCTGGAGCCCGAGGTCCTCGCTGATGAACTGGCCGCCGGTGAGGATCGCCATATCCTCGAGCATCGCCTTTCGCCGGTCGCCAAAGCCTGGGGCCTTGACTGCGGCGAGCGGAAGGTTTCCGCGGAGGCGGTTGAGTACGAGCATGGCGAGGCATTCGTTCTCGATGTCCTCGGCCACGATGATGAACGGCCGGCCCGTCTTGACGACCTTCTCGAGAAGCGGTATCAGATCCTGGACGTTGCCGATCTTCTTCTCATAGTAGAGAATCGTCGGGTCCTCGTAGACTGCTTCCATGCGGGTCGCGTCGGTCACGAAGTAGGGAGAGAGGAAGCCCTTATCGAACTGAAGACCCTCCACCTTTTCATAGGTGGTTTCGGTGCTCCGGCTCTCTTCGACGGTGACAACGCCGTCCTTGCCGACGTTGTTGATGATCTCGCCGACGAGCGCGCCCAAGTCGGCGTCGTTCGCGGAAATCGTGGCGACCTGGGTAATCGCCTCTTGCCCTGTAATCGACTTTGAGGCGGCTTGAAGGGCGGCTACGATCGCGTCCACGCCCTTATCGATGCCGACTTTGATTTGAGTCGCATTGGAACCGGCGGCGACGTTGCGGATCCCTTCCTTGAAGATGGCCTGGGCCAGGACGGTCGCCGTGGTGGTGCCGTCGCCGGCGGTGTCGTTGGTCTTGCTCGATACCTCTCGGATGAGCTGAGCGCCCATATTCTCGAAGCGGTTCTCGACTTCGATCTCCTTGGCGATCGTGACGCCGTCGTTGATCACGGACGGCGAACCGAACTTCTTCTCTAGAACGACGTTCCGGCCGCGGGGCCCGAGGGTCACCTTGACCGCATTGGCGAGCTTGTCGACGCCTACTTCGAGCAGCTTTCGCGCGTCATCGGTATATCGAATGTCTTTAGCGGGCATGGGTGCTCCTTATCGGGCTCCGGCGAGCGCCGGCTCGGCGGTGGTTACGGCGAGGATGTCGTCCGCGCGCAATATGACGTAGTCGGTTCCACCCACCGTGACCTCGGTTCCGCCGTATTTGCCATAGAGCACGACGTCCCCGACCTTTACATCGACGGGAGCGAGCTGGCCGCTATCGAGCCGTTTGCCGGGACCCACCGCGAGAACGGTGCCGCGCTGCGGCTTTTCCTGGGCGGAATCCGGAAGGATGATGCCGCCCGACGACTTCTCCTCCTTGGGAGCGGCCTCGACGATGATGCGATCATGAAGGGGTTTTAGATTCATTCTCTTCCTCTTACTTGAAACTTTTGACGCCCCGGCACGCCGGGACAAGCGTTAGCAGTGTACCTCTTCGAGTGCCAAAACGCACCTGATTCCGGGCACGTCATGTACAATGTGGTGAACCGGTTCAGCAGCCGGGAGAGGACCGGTGGTGGCGAAACGCTCGACGATTCAGGACGTGGCCGATGCCGCCGGTGTCGGTAAGGTTACCGTCAGTTACATTCTGAACGGACGGGCGGCGGAGGCCCGAATTAGCGAGGCGACGCGCGATCGCGTTCTTGCCGTTGCGCGCGAGCTCTCCTATCGGCCCAACGCACTCGCACGCAGCCTCGTCAGCCGTCGCACCGACGTGATCGCGGTGGTGTTCCAGTACGCGCACTTCTTCAACGCAGGCTCCACGTTTATCAACGAGCTCATGAGCGCGGTTTGCGAGGAGTGCGTTCGGCAAAACCTGGACGTGATCCTCCACACCCGGAGCTTCTCCGAGCTCAGTCAGGAGGCGGCCGCGCTCTTGGATGGCCGAGCGGACGGGGTGCTCATGCTTCGCGACTCGAACGATCCGCTCACCGCGAGCATCGCCTCGTTGGATTTTCCAGCGATTGCCTTCTTCACCCGTCCTGCGCATCCTGGTCTGCCCTTCGTGGATTGCGACAACTTTGCCGGCGGCGAGATGGCTACACGCCACCTCATCGACAAGGGACACCGACGGATCGGGATGATATGCGGCCCGAGTGGCTCATCCGCCTCGGTGGACCGGTACGCCGGGTACCGCTCCGCGCTTGAAACGGCCGGAATCGAACTGGACTTGAACCTCGTCATCAACCCGGTGTCGGAGCGAAACGGCACGTATGTGCTGAATGGCCCTGCCCAAGTGGTCGACATGGTGCGGCGTGAGGCCGCGAGCGCGATCTTCTGCTGGTCCGACGACGATGCCTTCGCTTCGATGCGGCTGCTCTCGGAATCGGGTTTCCACGTGCCAGCGGACGTGTCCGTCGTTGGATTCGACGGCTCTGAGGCGTGCTCACGGTGTACTCCGCCCCTCACAAGCGTTCGTCAACCGGTCGCCCAAATTGCCACCAAGGCGGTTCAGCTTCTTGTCGAACGCATCGGGGGCAAGAAGGTTGAGTCCGATTCCCATGTCTTCGCGCCGACCCTTTCGGAACGCGCCAGCGTCGCAACCAAAGCTCTTACTTCCTAGTTTCCAGTTTCTAGCCACCAACCACCAACCACCAACCCCATGCTCCTACCGCTTGTCCTTGCATTCGCCGCCGCCCCTCCGTCGCCGCTTCATGGGTGGACCCTCATGGATGACGCCTCCAGGCGCGCGTTCAGATACTTCATCGAACGGTCGAATCCCGTAACCGGGTTCACCAAGGACCGCTCGCGCAACTTCACTGAGCAGGACTCGGACGATCACACGGTGGCCAGCATCGCCGCCATCGGGTACGCCCTGGCCGCCTATGGAATCGGCGAAAGGCGCGGCTGGATCTCAAGGGACGAGGCGATTACCCGGACGGAGCGGACGATCCACTCCATGCTCACGCTTGCGCCCAAGCACGAGGGGTGGTACTACCACTGGCTGGACTGGCGAACCGGCGAGCGGCAGTGGAAGAGTGAGGTCTCCACGATCGACTCGGCGATCTTCTTTTCGGGTCTGATCGTCGCCGAGGAGGCGCTGAAGGATCCGCAGATCACCGAGCAAACTAACCAGATACTCGGCGCCATCAACTGGAGCTACTTCCTTACCGATGATGGCGCGAAGCCCAATTCGCTCACCTTCTGCATGGGGTGGCACCCGGAGGACGGGTTCATTCCGGCAAGGTGGAGCGGCTACTTCGAGCATATGATGCTCCTCGCCCTGGCTCTCGGAGACGATCCGAAGATGCCGGTCGGCCTCTGGGCCGCCATCGACCGCCCGGTGCTCACCAGCTACGGGTTCAGCTTCTTTGGCGGACAGGCGCTCTTCATTCATCAGATGTCGCATGTGCTCATCGACTTCAAGGGCAAGCGAGATCCGCTTGGGAACGACTATTGGGTGAGCAGCCGCAACATCACGCTCATGCAACGCGCGTATTGTGCGGACAACCCCAAGCACTTTAAGGGTTACGACGCTGACACCTGGGGCCTGAGCGCGTGTGACGTGCCGCCGACTCCGAAGGAGGAGGCTGAACACCACGATCCCAACGCACACGGATACGGAGTGCAAGCCGTTCCCAACGGAGAAGACAACGGCACATTGGCGCCGCCTTCCGCCTTGGCCAGTGTCCCCTTCACACCCAAGGAGAGCATCGCGGCGGCGGAAAGCTTCTTGCGGAAGTATCCCTCGGCCTACGGCCGGTATGGATTCAGCAGCGGGATCAACCCGAGCCGCAACTGGATCGGCCCCGACGTGATCGGAATCGATCAGGGGCAGATGATGTTGGCGATCGAGGCGGCCCGGGACGGCCTTCCCCAGAAGCTGTTTATGGGCCATCCGGTTATCAAGCGCGGACTTGAAAGAATCGGCCTTCGCAGGACGTCGGAAGGGCCGCTGGCCTCACGTCCGCTTCAGCTTCCTCCCAAGAACAAGTAACGAGCTTTCTCCGACTTGCCTTATAATGCGTGGGCAACAGCCATGACCGAAGTCGATCTGATGCTGCGCTTCTTCGTCCAGGTCCTCGTGGTCTTGGGCTTCTGCAAGTTTATCGGGTGGCTCGGTCAGCGGTTCCTGGGCCAGACGCAAGTGGTCATGGAGATGGTGGCGGGGGTGATGCTTGGCCCCACGCTCCTTGGACTCTATGCGCCCAAGTTTCAGGCATGGCTTTTCCCGTTAAACGCCACCTACGTCATCGACGGAGTTCAAAAGACGGCTCGCCACCCATCGATGTTCATCCTCTACGTGGCGGCACAGTTGGGTCTCGTCCTCTACATGTTCCTGGTCGGAATCGAGTTCAACGTAGAGATCTTGATGAGCAAGGCGAAGGGTGCGCTCGGAGTCTCCTTGGCCGGGATCGCGGCGCCTTTCGCTCTCGGCGCCGGGATTGCGATCTTCACTCGAGAGGGTTGGGGGCTGTTCGCCTCGAACATCAGCACGGGGACCGCCTGCCTCTACTTCGGCGCCGCGATGTGCATCACGGCCTTTCCGATGCTCGCCCGCATCATCTACGAGCGGGGGATCGCAGGCACCGCGATGGGAACGCTTGCGCTGGGCGCTGGCGCGGCCGGCGATGCGTTCGCCTGGGGCCTTCTCGCGGTTGTCCTCGCATTCGCACACGGGACCTGGACGTACGCCGTGTACGGTATCGGGGGCGGCGTTCTCTTTGGGTTCCTGATGCTGCGCTATGCCAGCCGAGTATTCGCGCGCTTCGCGGTGACGGTGGAGCGTGAGGGCAAGATGCCGCAGGCTCTGTTCGTCACTACGATGATTCTATTGTTCGCGGGTGCGTATTACACCGACGCGATCGGCATCTACGCGGTGTTCGGCGCCTTCATCATGGGCGCCGCCATGCCCCGCGGCCTGTTCGCGGAGGAACTTCGGCGGAAGCTCGAGTCCGTAACCGTCGGGGTGCTCCTGCCTTTCTTCTTCGTCTACTCCGGCCTCAGCACCCGTATGGGTCTCATCGACACACCCCGGTTGCTTCTGTTGGCCCTCGTGGTCATCTTGGCGGCGACCATCGGGAAGGGCGTGGCGTGTGCGTTCGCGGCTCGGGCCAACGGCGAAACGTGGAAGGAGTCGTGGGCAATCGGGGTGCTGATGAACTCGCGCGGCCTGATGGAGTTGATCATCGTCAACATTGGTCTCCAGCAGGGCGTCATCACCCTGCGCCTCTACGCGATCATGGTGCTGATGGCGATCGTGACCACACTGATGGCGTCTCCCATCTTCAAGTGGATCTACACCCGGTACCTCGGACACTTGGCCGAAGAGGCGCTCCGCCATCCTGGGGCGCCTGTGCTCGCCTCCGAACTCTGTTAGCCGGAGGCTTTGCGGTCGATCTTCTTGAGCGCTTCGTTCGTGTCTTCGTGCCACTTGATCGGGGTGTGCGGATTGATCGGCGCCACCGGCAACTTGGGGTCATAACTTCCGACGACCCAGCCGCCGGCAATCAGCGCCTCGAATGCGACCGGAACCCGATCCAACACATACGTCTTGAAGAGCTGGTTCCCCGGATTGGCCAGCTTGAGCGCCTGGAGTTCGCGCCCGATTCCGGGCAGCGTCGACGTCTTTTGGAGAATGTCGACGATGACCTCGTATACGCCGACGAGCGGTAGCAGCTTTCCGTCCCGCTCGTAGGCGTCGTATTGCTGGACGCCCCCTTGTTCGTAAGCCGCTCGGTGAATGAATTTGGCGCCTTCCAGATTCATCTTGAGCACGTTGTATTTCGTGAGTGGATGCTCGACCTCCATCGGCGTGAGGCACTCGCCGAGTCCCTTAATCGCGGTCAACGACAGGGTTCCGGTGCCGGCGTTCAGGTCATCGTCGATGAATCCGCCCTGTCCCAGCCACTGCCAGGCCTTTTGCGGCGAGAGGTCAAGCCCGTTCAACTCCGCGATCTTTCGGGTGTGATCGATCAAGTCCTCGAACTGCGCATTCGCCGAATACCAGTAGTCGGCGAACCGGATGTGGTTCAGCACGCGGTTGGTTTGAAGCCGCTGATACTCATCCTTGAGCCACTTGGCATCGAGTTTCCCGCGCTGTATCTCTAACATCGTAAACGCTGCTTCGCGGGCGCTGGCGTGGGTGATGCTGAGTCCGGCCGCCAGTATCGGATCGGCAAACCCGGCACTTTCGCCCACGAGATACCAGTTCTCGCCGTAGAGTCGTGATGCCAAGAAGGACCAGTCTTTGGTGGTGGCGAGCTTGTTCTCACACTCTGCATTGCGCATCAGGTAGGCGATCCTTGGCTCCTCCTCCAAGGCCTGTCGGTAAAGCTCTTCCGGTCGCCTGCCGCTTTGCTTGTAGTAGACCGCGGGGGTCACGAGCCCGACGCTTGTTCGGGTCGGACCGAGCGGGATGAACCATAGCCAACCGTAGGGAAGGCTCATCACCTGAACGCGTGTGCCGCCAACACCGATGCTTTCCGCCCACTCGGCGTTCTGCCAGTAATCCCACACCGCGATGTTTTGAAGGTTGGTCGGGTATTCGACGTCGACATCAAACGCGCGACGGAGGATGCCCGAGTGGCCGGAGGCGTCGATGTAAGTGTCGGCGGTGACCGCTTCGCCGGTGTCCAAGCCGAGCCCTGTGACCCGGTCTCCTTCCACGTTCACCTTTGCGACCTTCACACCTTGGTGTACGGAGCACCCCTTCTCCTCGGCGAAGTCGAGAAGGATCTTGTCGTAAATGGCTCGGTCAACTTGAAAGGCGGTGAAATGGCGCTGGCCGTCGAACTTATCGGGCCGTGGCCGGTCTTGGTACGGGTAGCTGGTTGGAAGGAAGTCGAAATCCCAAAGCTTCTTTGTTTTGCCCCACTTGTAAGTGGCGCCAATCTTGATCGGGAAGTCCGCGGCTTCAATCCGATCCCAGACACCCATCTCGTTCAGGTAGTGCGAGATGATGGGGAGTTGGCTCTCGCCGACATGATCGCGAGGGAAGAGCTCGCGCTCAAAAATCTGGACGTCGAGTTCGGGTTTGTGAAGCTTCAGGTAGGTTCCGAGCGTGCTCCCACCTGGGCCGCCCCCGATGACGGCCACATCGCAGTTCATGGAGAGCATTATTGCGCCATCGCGCGCTGTTTTTCGAATTGGGAGCCGTATCGCAAAAAACGGTGATACAATACTTGCTGAACCGCTTCAGCGCGATGAAGAGCCGAAGGATCGTTAACGTGGACGTACCTGAAATGATGAGGGTGGCCCAGGCCACCGGAAATCGTTCGGCGCACGTTGACGCCGTATCCTCATCGCGGAGCTCCCTTAGTGCTGGCCGAGAGGTCAATGCTCTTTCGTCGACCACGTCAACGCCGACCGTTCAGTTGACCTCTACCATGCTCAGGCCGCTCCGTCGGCCGGTCGCTTTCCGACACTGCCTATGAATAAGAAAGCCTTTACGCTCATTGAGCTTCTCGTCGTTATCGCGATCATCGCGATATTGGCCGCGATCCTGTTCCCGGTTTTCGCGCAGGCCAAACTCCAAGCTAAGACCTCGGCGGGGCTTTCGAACATGAAGCAGCTCGCCACCGGCAATCAGCTCTACTACAACGACTACGATGACAATCGAATGGGCCGCCAGTCGATTGACAATCAGCTTTGTATGAGCTGGAAGCAGGCATCCGAGGCCTATCGCAAGAACCTTCAGATCTTCTCCGACCTGGTGAACCCGGCGGCGAAGTACTACGACGGTTTCTCCGACCCGGCAGTCCGGACGGTCATCTGCCCGGCCACCTCGGCTCCTCTCAACGGCCTTGGCCAATACGCCCGCGGCTACTACTGGAACAACATTTTCGGTGGACGCGGCGGCGGTGGCTACTGGGATAATGGTGGCTTCAACCTGAGCCAGGTTGCTGCCCCAGCCGATGTCGGCGACGTGACCGAGGCCAAGGAAGAGTTCACCGACTACGGCCCCTTCCTAACCTGGACGCAGAATGTCGACAGCGAGACTTCGTGGCTCGGCGCCGCCGCTCCCGTGACCGGGTTGCAGTGGAACGGTACGAACGGGAAGTATGGCGACAAGGCGATGAACGTCGGCTATCTAGATGGCCACGCCAAGCGAACGGCCTTCTCCTCGCTCTGCGGCAAGTGGATCATCACGGGAACCAATACCGTGACCAATCCGAACCAGGAGACGTTCTGGAACTTCTCGGTCAACGACATCAACGCACTCGGCTCCGGCTGGTCGTGGATGGTCGGCGCGGTCGAGAACTACTGCTCGTCGATGCCTGTGCAGTTCCGCTAAGGAAGTGCGCGCTTTCAGGCTCGGGCTGTCCGCCCGAGCCTGATTCTACGGATAGCCATGGAAAGAAACAGGATGTTCAATCGAATCGGAACCCTCTCGCTGTGTCTCGTCGCGCTGAGCTATGTGCTCGCGGGATGCGGAATGTCGAACGACGTAATCAAGGAAGATCCGGCAGTTGCCAAGAAGAAGATGGACGCCGCGGTCAGCCTGCGCAGCTACTTCGACAAGAGCAACGGAAACTTCGACTCGCTCAGTGAGGAAGATAAGGCCGCCGTTATCAAGCTCCAGGGAAGTGAGGCCAACGCTCGCGAAGCGTTCAGCCACATGGTGCCCAGCAAGCCTGCCGGCGCGTCCTCCACTGGCACCACCGGCGGTAATCCCGCCGACATGATGAGCCATAACGGTCCCCAGGGCGGAAAGGTCGGCCACTAGCACTACCAGCGCGTCCCATCTTATGGAGCGTCGCTAACCGGCGGGGCTCCCCATCCTCAACCACTCCATGAAGTCGCTGTGGTTTGGCAGGGGTGTCATCGGAATCGCTGGATCGTAGCTCGCGGAGACCCAGCCATCCAGAATCATTGCCTCCAGCGTCATCTGGAACGGCGCCAGCACGTACGTGAGGAACGAGGGGGCTTCCTTGTATCGCTCGGCGACCTCCCGCAGATCGCGCGCGATGGTTGGGCGGTCCGTAGCCCGCTGAAGCAGGGTCACCACTAAGTCGATGACGCTGATCACGGGAAGCACGCGCTTTCCACGAATGAAGCAGGGGCACCGATCCACGCGCCCTTCCGCGTACTTCGCCCGCTCGGTACGGACCGCGCCCTCCAATTCCAGCTTGAACACGTTGCAGTTCGGCACGAAGTCCTTCGTCTGGAGATCGGTCAAGTGTTCGCCGAGGTGCTTGACCTGCTCCAAGCCGTAGCCGGCGAGGCCGATGGTGAGTTCTTCGTCGATGAATCCGCCCTGAGCGAGCCACTGCCATGCCTTGTCGGGCGATAAGTCGAGGCCGTTATCCGCCGCGATCTTGGCGGTGTGGTCCTTCAAGTCCTCGAACTGGGCGTTGGTGGAGTACCAGTAGTCCGCGAACCGGATGTGATTCTCGACTCGCTTGGACTGCCCGATCTGGTATTGGTCGCGCAGCCAAGCGGCATCCTGTTCGCCCCGGTCGATTTCCAGCATCGTAAAAGCGGCCTCCTGGGCTGCCTTATGGGCGAGGGAGAGACCTGCCGCGAGAATTGGGTCGGCGAACCCACCGCTTTCCCCGACGAGGAACCAATTCTCCCCGGTCATTCGATCGGCCAGGAAGGACCAGTCGTTCGTTGTTTGAAGCTTGTCTTCGCAGGTGGCATTGCGCGTGAGCTGCCGAACGCGCGGTTCTTCCGCCATCGCCTTCCGGTAGAGCTCCTCGGGCCGCATCTTGCAGGACTTGTAGTAGTCCGCGTGGGTAATGAATCCGATGCTTGTCCGCGTCGGGCCCATCGGAATGAACCACAGCCAGCCGTAGCCGACACTCAGAACTTGAACCATCGTGCCGCCGACGCCGATCTCTTCCGCCCACTCCGCGTTCTGCCAGTAGTCCCAGATCGCAATGTTCTGCAGGCTGGTCGGCGCCCGCTTCTGGACGCCCATGGCTCGCCGCAGGAAGCCGGCGTGGCCGGAAGCATCCACGTAATGCCGCGCGGTTACGATCTCGCCATCATCGAGTTCGATCCCTTTGACCCGGTCGCCCTCTCGGTACACCTGGACGACTTTGGACTCTTCGCGAACGTCGCAACCCATTTCCGCGGCGTGCTTGAGGAGGATGTCGTCATAGATGGCGCGATCGACCTGGAAGGCGGTCCATTGCCGCTGGCCCTCGTACTTTGCCGGCCTTGATTCGTTCTTAAACAATTTTCGCGGGATGAACTCGAAGTCCCAAGGCTCGGGGTTCTTGCCCCAACGGTACGTCGCGCCGAGCTTGATAGGAAAGTTGGCGGCCTCGACTTTGTCCCAGCATCCAATTTCATCCAGGATTCTCGAGATAGGGGGTAATTGGCTTTCCCCCACATGGTCCCGCGGAAACTTTTCCCGCTCGAATATCGCAACGTTGAGGTCGTTTCCGTACTTGCGGAGATAGCAACCGGTGGTGCTACCTGCCGGGCCACCGCCGATAATGGCGACGTCGCACTTCACTGCCCTCAATTATATCATTCCAAGCGGAGCTATGGCTCGAAGTAGCAGCTCGCCATTTCCACCCGGCCATCATCGGTAAAGGGCACTCCCTCTTCGCGTAAGAGACGCTCTTGTTCGACAGCCAGGGCGGGATCACGCTTCCCGGTCAGGCACGAGCCGTCCCGTCCGACGACGCGCTGCCAGGGAACATCGAGTGGTGCGGCGGACATCCATCGGCCGACCAGATACCCGGACACCGGCTGACTCAGGGCTCGCCCGAGGGCGCCGTAGCTCGTGCAGCTGCCAGATGGGATCTGCTTGACGAGCCGGTACAGCTCTTCGACCAAAGGGCTCACCAACACAGAATAACCCGGGCCGAAACCGACCCGGGCCATTCGTTCGGAGGAGAGGAGGAAAAAAACTGTTACCGAATCGTCATCGTCGGGCTGATGCGCGTCATCGCGGGAGCCACTTCCACAAATGCCGTGGCAGGGGCTACGACGTAGATATGTTCGCCGACCTCTTCCCAAGTGCCTTCCTGGGCGAAGTTGACGCCGCTCATGAAGTCGACAATCTTCTGACGTAACGTGGGATCGGTCGTGGAGAGATTCAAAATCTGTTGCTCGCCCCTCTTCAAGCCGTGGGCGGCTTCCATCGCATCGTCGAATGTCGTGATTCCTCGTCGAACGGTTACGAGATATCGGTGCGCCCGATGAACGGTAAGCGCATGCACCGAATCGCTCGGCGTGAATTCGTCGGCGTCGGCGTCTTCACGCGCAAACATTTTGCCGATGCGAGAAAATAATCCAGGCTTATCCTGGAGGACGAGTTCTTCCATGATGCGTCTCCGTGACCGGTATTAAGCTATCCCCGCCGCCGCCACCTCCATCCTAGAGGGCCATCGTCAGGCGCTCACTCCTCGAAAGGAACGAACTGCCAGGCAGTGTATGGGTTCAAACGAGCCGCTGTCAAGCCCTTTTTGAAGAAAATGCGAAAAAAATGCATTGTTCGGAAAACGAATGGTTCAGACAGTGCCGTACAGACGGTCGCCGAAGTCCCCGAGACCGGGCACGATAAACTTTCGAGGGTCGAGACGATCATCCAGGGCGGCGGCGTAAACGGATACCTCGGGGTGATCTCGCGACATCTTCTCCACTCCCTCGGGTGCGGCGACCACGCACACCATCGCGATACGGTTA
>DATGIR010000252.1:0-6963 GCA_035295605.1 Fimbriimonadaceae bacterium
GCTGCTGCTCATCTTCGTGCTGGTTTACGCGTGCTTCGGCTCGATCCGCGACTCGTTGGCGGTGCTGACCGCGATCCCGGTGGCGATCATCGGCGGCACCGTGCTGCTGTTGATTCTGGGGCTGCCCATCTCGGTCCCGGCGATTATCGGCTACATCGCCAACTTTGGCACCGAGGTTCAAAACGGCACGATCATGGTGTCGTCGATCAACCGGTGGCGGCGGGCCGGCTATTCGGCGGCGGAGTCGGCCGCCTTCGGAGCGACCGAGCGGCTGCGCCCTGAGATTCTCAGCGCGCTGATCGGGGTTCTGGCACTGATTCCATTCCTGCTGACTTCCGGGATCGGGGCCACGGTCGAGCGACCCCTGGCTGCGGTGGTCATCGGCGGGATCGCCTTCTCAAGGCCACTGATGTGGTTCCTGCTGCCGACGCTCTATGTGTGGTTCGACCGGACGGGACGAACCCCGACCGACCGTCCGCCGCGCGAGTTGGATCCCCGCGATCTCCGCGTCGTTCACCCGGAGCCGGAGCCGTAGGTGCAGCGGTTCGGCCCGATCACCTTAACCTTCGGGGCCTAGGCCGCCAACGGCAGTGTCCGCCCTTCGGCTAGCCTCAAGAACACGCCAACCACCTCGGGATCGAATTGGGCGCCGCTTTGTGCCGAGATTTCATCGAGCGCCTCCTCATGCTTCCACGCCGGCTTGTACGGGCGGGCGTGCACCAGAGCGTCGTAGACGTCGGCCACGGCTACGATCCTCGCGGCAAGCGGGATGGTAAGGCCCGAGAGCCCATCCGGGTAACCGGCTCCGTCCCACCGTTCGTGATGGTGGAGAGCAATGTCCTTAGCAAGCCGCATGAGCGGCGATTCGAAAGAGTTGAACACCTGGCCACCGACGATAGTGTGCCGCCGCATGAGTTCCATTTCGTCCTGCTCCAGCCTGCCAGGCTTGAGAAGGATCGAGTCCGGCAGGGCGATCTTGCCCACGTCGTGAAGGGGCGCGGCCAGGCGGATCGCCTCCACGAACTCTTCGGGGCAACCGAGGCCTTGTGCTATCGCCGCGCTGAACTCGCCCACCCGCTGGGTGTGCTTTCCCGTCTCGTCGTCACGGAATTCCGCCGCTCGCGCCAAGGTTTCGAGCGCTTCTCTGCGGGCCTTGGACAATTCCTCGGTTCGGGCGATCACCCGCGTCGTGAGTTCCTTGTTGCTCTCCTGCAGTTCCAGGTGAAGTTGGCGCAGCCGAAGGAAGTTATTGACACGCATCAAGATTTCTTGAGCGTCGCCAGGCTTAGTCAGGAAGTCGGATGCTCCCGCTTCGAGTGCCTTGGTCTTAGCCTCGCTGGTCTTGTCCGCGGTGAACACGAGCACAGGGATCGAGCGCCCCCAGATTGTCTCCTCGCGAAGGGTTCTGAGAATGTCGAATCCGTCCGGCTTTGGCATGTGTAGGTCCAGGAGGATGATGTCCTGGTCGCGCGTGCGAATTTCGGCCTCAGCAAGCTTAGAATCGGTAACGACGTTGACGCCGGCATAACCGGCCCACTCGAGCAGTCGCTCGACGAGCCGCACATTTTCGGGGTTGTCGTCTACGACGAGGATCCGGGCATTCGGGAACGCGTTTTCATTTGGCTTCATTGTCCGTACCTGCTCTCCCTTGAGGTTGGATTGAATTCAATTCCGAGATGAGCTTCTCTAAGTCGATCGGCTTGGTGAGGTAAGCACGTGCGCCAGCGTTGAGCAAACGCTCAATCTGGGTAGCGGTCGCATCCGCGCTTAGCACGACGACGGGTATCGCAGCGGTATTTGGATTCCCCTTCAGCGTGCGGAGTACGTCGATGCCGTTCGCATCGGGCAAGTGAAGGTCGAGCAGGACCAGGTCCGGGGCGTGGTCGGCGATGAGCTGCAATCCAACACTTGCCTGCATCGCCGGAATCAATTCAACGCCCTCGATGCTCGCAAAGACCCGCTTGAGGAGTTCGAGGTTGGAGAGGTTGTCCTCGATGTACACCACGCGAATGCCACCGGGGGCTGAGATTCCGGGAAGTCGCTTCGACCGAACTCTTCGAGGTGTTCGAAGTGAAGGAGCCGCGGCTACCTTAGCCGCGACAACGAAGGTCGAGCCAGTGCGTCCCGTCTCTGCCAGAGTCAGAGTTCCGCCCATCAACTCCATCAGGCCGCGCGAGAGGGCAAGGCCGAGGCCCGTTCCCGCCTCCGATTGGTGCGCTCCGCGCTCGAACGGCTTGAAGAGCCGTCGGGCCGTCTCCTCGTCAATCCCGGGGCCGGTGTCCGCCACCTCAATGCGGTGCAGGCTCTTGTCGCACTTGGCGCACCGGACGCTGACGCGTCCGCCCGATGTGTTGTATTTGACCGCGTTCGAGAGGAGGTTCATCAGCACTTGCATGAGGCGCTGGCGGTCCGCCTGGACGTGAAGCTGCTTGCAGATCAGTGGGTCGACATCGATCGAGATCCCACGCTGCTCGGCAACCGGCGTCACCAGGTGGACGGCCTGCTGGATCACCTCGATCACAGCCACCGGCTCGATCGAAACCGTGAGCTTTCGCGCCTCGATTCGGGCGAGGTCGAGGATTTCGTCGACGAGCCCGAGGAGGTGGCGGCCGCCCTTGAGAATCGAAGTCGCGCTTTCGAGGGTGTCCGCGTCGTCCGACTGTAGCTGCAACAATTGGGCGAAGCCGATGACGGCGTTGAGGGGGGTGCGGAGCTCATGGCTCATGTGGGAAAGGAAGTCGTTCTTAGCCGCACTCGCCCGCTCTGCCTCTTCCTTCGCCGCCTCGAGCGCCAACGCGGCTTCACGCTGCTCGGTCACGTCTCGGGCGGTCGCGTACATCGTTCCGCCCGGTTGAGGGATCGATTTCCATGAAAGTGTCCGCCAGGACCCGTCCTTGTGCCGGTACCGGTTGTCGAACTGGAGCACCGGCTCGCCAGAGATCACCTGCCGCTCAACTTCGCGCTGAGTGCGCTCGACGTCGTCGGGGTGCACGAATTCGATGAACGGCCTGGTGAGCAACTCGGATTCGCTCCAACCCAGCGTTCGCGTGAAGGCCGGACTCACCCGTTTGAAGTACCCATCGGAGCTCGCAATGCACAACATGTCGAGCGAGAGCGAGAAGAAGCGATCGCGTTCGTCTTCGGCTACCTTCCTCTCGATCTGCTCGGCGCGGCTGCGGCGGACGACCTCGGTGACATCTTCGACCTCGTGAACGATGCATTCGACCTCGCCGGAGGGCCCGAGAATCGGAGTGTTCAGAGGGCTCCAGAACCGCTCCTCGAACTCATCAGAGTCGGGCATACGGATGTCGTACTTCTGGATCGCCATCCGGTGCGGCGATCGCGTGGTGATCACGGTGTCGAGAGACGCGCGCAGATTGCGGGTCCCGTCGGCATGAGGGTCGTCGGGATTATCCGGAAACACGTCGAAAAGGTCACGCCCGACGATCTCTTCTCGGCGCGTCATCGTCGCGGCAAGGTAGGTGTCTGTAACCGCCGCGATTTTAAGGTCGATGCCCAAGACGAGGTAAAGGCCGGGCGCCGACTCGAACAGGGTTCGGAAGTCCAGCCCGGTATTTAATGCGCGGCAAGCCATGAGCTAAGCGGCGACGTATAAGGTCCCCTGTAATTTCATCGGTCGCCGCTTTCGACAAAATCAGTGAATTGTTCGCCCTTGAGCACGGCCAGAGGCGAGGATCATGGTTGCGGGTTCGCCGTAATGCAACAAAACATGCACTCACGGTCAGCGACAGCGGCAAATCACTCGACGGATTCGGGCATCAGTCCGGTGACCACCTTTACGAATCGAGCCGGATCGAACGGCGTGAGAAGGCGCAGGCCGAGGGAGCTGCCGGTCTTGACGACATGCGTTTCGAGCAGGCCGCATACCTTCCTAGCGTCGAATTCCTCTAGCGGAAGAGCCTGGACGTAGTCGGTGTTCAGGGCCTTCGGGTCGAGGTCATAGGCATAGATGACGCCGCCGGTCATGCCGCTGCCGAAGTTCGGACCGACCGAGCCTAGAACGAGCCCGGTTCCTCCCGTCATGTACTGAAAGCCGCAGGCTTCGATCCCTTCGACCACCACCGTCGCGCCGCCCCCCTCGGCGTTCTTGCGCATGCAGATGCCGAACCGGTTCCCGGCTCGCCCGGCGATGAACGCGCGGCCGCCACGGCAGCCGTACCCGAAGGCGTTGCCGACCAGCGCCTTCCCTTCGTGCCCGTCAGGATCGCGGACCACCAACTCGCCGCCATACGCGGCGGTGAAGCACGAGTCGGCGACCACGCCGGTCATGTCGTAGGCCATGCCGTCGAGGCAGTAAGCAGCGTAGAACTGGCCGGCGACACCCGAGTGCCTGAACCTGAGTGTGCTCGCGGGCAAGCCCGCGTCCATGAATTTGCGGGCAAGGATTCCGGCGGCGCCGACGCCGACGCAGCGGTCTTCGTTGGTGAGCTGCTCTTCCAAGGCTTCTGAGTAGCCCAGGCAGGCGCGCATGGCGGCGGCGCGTTCTTCGCGCCGCAGGGGCGGCAAGTGCGTCTTCGTCTGCCGCCGGAAGTCGCGCTCCTGAACCCGCCGCGGTGCCGCGCGAAGAATCGAGCTGAGGTCCAGGAGGGCGGCCTTGCCGGTCAAGTCCGAACGTCGCACGAGCAGGTCGCGGCGGCCGATTACTTCGCCCAATCGCTCGATACCGGCGGCAGCCATCCGCTCGCGGATCTCCTCGGCCACGAACAGCAGCATGCGGGCCACGTGCTTCCAATTGCCGGTAAAGCGCGCGATCCACTGGGGATCCTGAGTCGCGATTCCCGGCGTGCAGCCAAGGCGGCGCTTGCCAGTCGGATCGCTCGGGTCGGGGCCGCTGAGGTGGCACTTCCGCAGCATCGAGCACCCGATCGAGATTAGCAGGCTCGTACCGAAGCCAACCCGATCCGCGCCGAGCAGCATGAGCTTGAGAGCCTGCTCGCCGTTCTGCACGCCGCCGTCCACGCTCAGCTCGACCAGGTGGCGGACGTTCTCCTCGACGAACCGGTTCTGGACCGTCGCGAGAACGGCGGCGACGGGCACGCCGGCATGCTTTTGGTCGACGCGCTTGGCGGCGCCGGTACCACCGCAGCCATCGCTGATGTGAAGCCGGTTCGCGCCGGCATTGACGCCGCCCAAGGCGACCATCTCCACGCCGTAGGTCGCGACGAACTTGAGCGCGCAATTCACGTCCGGGTTGAGGTGGCGCCAGCTTTCGAGCATCAGCTTCACATCCTCGATCGAGTAGAGGTTGTGGTTGATGGGCGGCGAGACGAGCTCGAATCCCGGCTCGCAGCCGCGCCGCCGGGCGACCTCTGCGGAAACCTTTTTGCCGGGAAGCTGGCCGCCCTTGCCGGGCTTGGCGCCCTGGGCGAACTTGACTTCGGCCTCGGCGGCGTTAGCAGCCGTGGCGGGGGTTATGGTGAAGCGGCCACCGGCGTATTGGACGCTGCGGTTGAAGTCTCGAGTGTTGACCCGGGACTTGTCGAATCCGCCCTCGCCGCTGTTGGCGATCGGACCGATACCCTCCAGTGTCACGCCGCTCCGGGCGGCCTTCAAGCGGCAGTAGCGGCTCAAGACGTTCAGGCCCCGCGCCACCGAGCGGTGTGCGGGCTCCGAGATCGCCCCTTCACTCATCCCCGGCGCCATAAACCGCCAGGCGATCGCCTCGACGGGTTCGACCTGCTCGAGCGAGATCGGCGTCCCCTCCCGCACGTGAAGGGTGTCGAGCACGTTCATCGGCGGGCGCTCGCTCACCAAGCGGCTGAAGTCATAATACGCGGCGCGCGAACCGGGCTCGGCGGCGTGGAGCTTTTGGGTGTAGCCGCTGGCGAGGTGGAGGGAGCGCACGATCTCGGCGTTGTTGTGGTGTCGGCGCCCGTCCTTCGAGTGGCGAAACTCGCCGGCGTCGACGAGGGAGGGCCCCTCGGCTTCGAAGGCGGCGGAATGGAAGGCGCGCCACTCCCCGGTCACGTGCTCCGGGTGGATGCCCCCGAGGTGGTGGGGCACACCGAACTCCGCTTCCACCCAGGCGGGGTCGAGACCGATGGATTCGACGAGGCCGGCGCCGCAGTAGGCGGTAGCGGGGGTCACGCCCATCATCGACATCGCCTCCGTCAGGCCGGAGCGCAGGGCGGCGAGGTACTTCGGCGAACCTTCCGCACTTGCCAAGCCAAGCCACGGACAGACCGCGTCAGCGCCCAGGGTGGTCAGGAGCGCACAGTGATGGATGTCCCACACGGCGACGTCGGCGAGGATGGAGACGCGGTGACGCCGGCCGGCGGCGACCAGGCTCCGGTGCAGCCGGCTGATCAGGCGCGTGGGCTGAACGCCGATGTGACCGGAGTCGGGGTAACGGTCGGAGACGATCAGCACGCAAGCGTCGGTCGCCAGGCCGAGGTTGACGAGACGCTGGAGCTCCGCCTCGGGCGGGGCCGATTCCGGCGAGAGCGCCCATAGAGTCTGGACACCGGGCTGACCCATGAGCCAAGCCCGCTGCCCCTCGCTCAGAACCGGCGAGTCGAAGCGGTACACCGGGCCGGTTCCCTCCTTCCAGGGCCCGCGGCGATCGCCCAGGGAAACGGCGGTGTCGAATGCCCAGGCATCGCGAACGGGATCGATCGGCGGGCTGGTTTCCTGCGCGAACCGGAGGGCGAAGTGATCCTCCAGCCGCCGCGGAAGCGTGTCCAGGAGGGCGGCGGGTGAGGTGTCGTCGCCCATGGAGCCGACCGACGGCTTGCCGGTCTCGGCCATGGGGCGGATAAGGACGTCGAGGTCCTCCTTCGTCATCCCAAACGCCATCTGGAGCCGCGTGAGACGCTCCGGGTCCAATCCCGTTGCGACCTCGGCGCTTTTGCCCTCGACCAACCGCGCTTTGGGGGTTGGAAACTTCCGGCGAACCGCCGCCTCCTGAACCTCGCGCTCGGTGTAGAGGTCGCCAGAGCCCAG
>DATGIR010000253.1:0-9173 GCA_035295605.1 Fimbriimonadaceae bacterium
CGCCAATTTGCGCCGCCGTCGTCCGAGCGATACAGTCCAAACATCCCGATCAAATAGAGCCGTTGCGAGCTCGTGCCGGGACCGACCGCGACGGCGCATCGGCCGTAGAGCGCCGGCAACCCCTTTGTTGTCAGCTTCTTCCACGTGATCCCCTCGTCGGACGACGCATACAGGTCGGTTCCGCTTGGCTGGTTAGAATTCGGCCGGAACTGGCCCTGGCCCCGGAAGTGCCGCATGCTCGTGGCGACGATGAAGCTGGGGTTATCGGCGGCCCACGCAAGGTGGGCGACGCCGATCTCGCTATCGATGGCGAGGGTCCTTCGCCACGACTTGCCGCCGTCCGTTGTCCGGAACACGCCGCGCTGGTCGCTCTTTTCGGATCCAGGGCCCATCGCCGCCAGAATGGCGACGTTCGAATCCTTGGGATCGACGAGAATCGTGGGGACCAGCCTGGTCGCCTCCAGCCCGATCCGTCGCCAGGTCTTGCCGGCGTCGTCGGACCGGTAGACCCCGGCTCCCTCCTCTTGCGCGCTGATCTCGCCGGTCCCCGCGTACACCACGTTGGGCTCCGAAGGCGCTACCGCGATCGACCCGACACAGGCGGTGTCACGGATCGCGTCGAACACGGGAAACCAGGTTTGTCCGGCGCTCGTCGTCTTCCAAATACCGCCCGCGGGGAGGCCCATGTAGAAGGTGCCGCCATGGCCGGGGACTCCCGCGACCGCCGAAACCCGCCCGGCCCGGAACGGGCCGATGTTGCGCCACTTGAGGCCGGCTAATTCAGCGGGCGGTAGCGATTGGGATTGGGCCAGGGCGGCGGCAAACGCGACGGCAAGGCCGGCGAGCCGCGCGAGGGAGGAGCTGATCGTGCGCTGCATGGACGTGTAGGCGGCCGGACTCCATCGGCGACGGGTTCGCGCCGGCTGAGGGCCAGGTGGCCGAGTGTACATGTTCTGCCTGGCGACTACGGCGCCGGGCTCAAAAACGCGCGCAGAGGAACCTACGCGCCCGGCAGTCGCCGAGCCCTGGCGTGACTGACTCGCCGAAACGCCATGAAGATTCCGGCGACGCCGAGCCCGAGCGTGAACGGCTCGGGAGTTGGCGCCGGGGGCGCGTTGATGTGGCCACCCGAAACGAACTGGAAATCGTGCGAATCGCCCCCGAAAAGCCGCCCTTCGATGATCGAGTTGTCGGTCGAGATGGCGCCGTTCGGATCGAGGAAGATTCCTTGGGCCAAGCCGTCGACGCCACCGTTGTTCTGAATATCCAGGGAATAGCCGCCGCTGTAGGTCGAGTAATTCCCGCCGCCGATATTGAAGATGACGTGATCGGCGCTGATTCCACCGGTGAAGACGATCCCACCGTGAAACTGGATATTCCCTAGCCCGCCAAGATTGATCGCGACTAGGTCCGATGAACTACCGTTGATCGTCAGGACATCGCTCGTTCCGTTGTTGTTGAAGCTCGAAGCATCGAACACGTGAACGCTTTGGCCGTTCACAGAGAAGACCGATCCAGAGCTTGCGTTGATCGTTTGGATCCCGTTGATCGCGACGCTCGTTCCTGCATCGCCGTTCAGCGTTTGGGAGAGCGAGTTGACCCAGTTGAGGGCATTCGTCACGCCGGAAACTCCGTAGTTCACGCCGCCGGTGATGACGTTGCTCCCGTTGTTGTTCGAGAACTGATTGGTGTTACCCGCGGAGAAGTCGATCCGGCCGTTGATCGTCGAGGGACCGCTGTCGGTCATTTTGCCGTTGTTTCCGACCCCGACGTTCCCGTTGATCGTCACGTTGGTGATCTGAAGCGTATTGCCGCTGTAACCCTGGAACAGCACGCCGTAGTTCTGTCCGCCGCCAAGGTTGAATTGCGCCCATGCCGACCCACAGGCCAGCGCGGTCAAGGCGAGAAAGGCACTCAAGCGCGCGGCCGCAGTGGGTATCCATCGTGCGGCTGGGGTTACTTCAAACACTCGCATGACGGCCAACGCGTAATTGTATTCGACCCGGCATGACGCCGACGAAATAGAACCTTACGAAGTGGCAAAGACTGGCATTAATGGCAGGGTAAGGGCGCGCCGGCCTCGATCGGATCGCAGGAGATCAACCGCGCTACACTGCGGGCATGAACAAGGGACTCCGGCTATCCATGTCGGCTTTGGTCTTCGCGGTTGGCGCGAACGCATTGTCCTACGATCGTTCGACGACGCTTACCATTCAGAACATGACCAACACCCAGCTCACCACGAGCCAATGCCGGACGACGAGCGGAAAGTTCAATACCGCCCTCCCCAGCTCGATTCCACCCAGCGGCCAGATGACCGTGCAGACGGTCAACACCGACCTCCTCACCGGCTGCTCCGGACTCATCATCCTCCAGCCGAACCACGCCAGCGGCTTCATCGTGGTGCAGTTCGACAACCCCTATATCGGGTCGAACTCCTACAAGTACTCCGCGCCCGCGGGCTTCGATTGCTTTGCCATCAAGGGAGACTCCGGGCACGACGGATCGGGAAACGATGCCTATCTCACGATTCGGATCGAAGGAAAGGTAGCCACAAGCCCGGCCAGGGTGCCCGACGTCAGCCTCCCGGTGAACGGCCCTGGCGTCGTGCGCGGCCGCGTTCTTTGGCCGGCAAGCTACGGCAACCCGATCATGCCGAGTCCGGCGAAAGGGGTGCAGGCGGCACGGATCGCCAGCGTGTGGGAGTTCTTCCAGTTCTCGATCTCGCAACCGACGAAGTTTCACCCTTACGCGGCGGCCAACAGCCTGACGGCAACTTACTACCAAGGTAAGTTCGGCGAGTTCATCGACCCTCAGAAGACGGGAGTGCTCTCGTTTGGACCTCTCCAGGGTGCCCCGCCGGGATTCAGCGGGTTCGAGTTCACAATTTCGAACCTGCCGCCGGACATTCCGGTGGACCTTTCCGTGGGACCCATCGTCGGCACAACATGGAAGGCGGCTAAACCGGTTCAAGCATCGGGGAATCCCAGCTTCCATCTCGTCGCCAAAGATGGCGTGGCTCAGTTGACGCCCCAGATGTTGGACATCGCCGGATTCGACTTCACGGTCGTGGGCGATTGGCCCGATCCGAACGCCCCGATCCACACGATGGTGCGCTCCTCTTCGGGCGGCTCGAAATCGAAGGCGGAATTCGGAACCCTTACGAGCGAAGCGGTCGCGGCGTTGACGGCAAAGCAGGCCGTGCCCGTCGGAACTCTAAAACGCGGCTGAGCTGCCGATGATTCTCGGCGTTAACCGATGCGTCGCCTCACCCCGGCGAGCCCGCCCAAAGCGAGCAATCCCAGAGCCAGCAAGCTCTCGGGCTCGGGCGCCGCGCTCATCGTCGCCTCGGCGCCGCTGAACATCACTTCTCCGTTCACGACTTCGTTGCCATACGCGAAGTTTGTGAACTTCATGTCCAGTGCGGTGATGTAGATCTTGCGACCCGTCACCCCATCGCCGCTGACTCCTTGCAGGTTCGCGACGATGACGAGCCCGTTCGCGTCGTACATCACCGTGTTCGGCGACGGGACCGTTTCGAAGTAGTAGGGAGTTCCGAAGACGCTCAACGATGCGCCCGAGAAGTCGGCATACCCGTTGACGTTCAGAGAACCGTAGTCGCCCTGCACGCTCAGCGCGTTCGTCGCGACCACGTTGGCCGAGAACACGACCACGTTACCACCGAGCTCGAAGGTGAGCCCGTCCGCGTAGGAAGAAGCCGACGTGCTCTTTATTCCTGCCGTCCCGTCGACCGTCGAGGCGACGGTGGCGTCGAGCGCGCCGGTCGTTACGGATGCCTGCCCGGCGGTTCCGGACGCAAAAGCGGAAAGGTCGTTTGAGAAGCTGTAGGGAGACGGAGCCGACCCCGTCGACCAGGGCGTAGGATCGACGACCCATCGAAAGTCGCTGCCGGTAAGCGCGGCGGAAAAGGCGAAGCTCGAACTCTGCCCGCTGATGTCGGTGGCCCGGCATACTGACGGAGCGACGACGAGAATCAGGGCGAGCGGAATCGAGCCCGCGAGTCCTTTAGCACGCATCTCACTCTCCTATGACCACCCCTCAATCGCGGCGGCCGCCCCCATGATAGCGCCAGGCGCGGCCGAGCCCGCTGCCTGAATCAGCAGACTTCTGGCAAATTT
The DNA here is from genome assembly GCA_035295605.1 of Fimbriimonadaceae bacterium. Lineage (GTDB taxonomy): Bacteria > Armatimonadota > Fimbriimonadia > Fimbriimonadales > Fimbriimonadaceae > DAIDHV01. The sequence continues at coordinate 4,140 of DATGIR010000253.1, forward strand.
ACGAGCGTCAATCAACTGGCGCAGGAAGGGCGCTCCGCTAAGCTCTCGGTGATACACGTTGCAGCCTTGATTTGTGTTGCCGCTTTTGTTGGCGGCCTCTGATCGCCCGACTCCACTGAAGTAGGCGAGATTGCCGCAATGGTTGTTTGGGAGGAGAGTTATGAAGAGATCAATTTGTTTCTTGGCGTTGGCGGTCGCATCTGTTGCGGCGATGGGCCAGATGAACGTCGTGACCACCGGCTCGGCGACCTTGAACGGCTCGCCATTTGGCAGTGGGCAGATGAATCCCGGCGACCTGCTCATACTGAGCGGCGCGCCTTCATCCCTTAATGCGTCGCCCATTACCGGAGCGTTTGGGGGCAATCGGCTCGCGTTCGAGTTCAACTCGTTCGGTACCGGGAGTGTCAGCATGCCGACCGATCACTTCGGAAACACCAGTTCCGGAACGGCGGGCGGCGGACCGAGCTACTTCACCGCTTGGGACTCGACCGTCCTTGGCGGGTCGGCTCAGTCCTTCAACGCATCCATCGACGGCGACCCTAATAACGATACGACGCTGAACATGGACGAGCAGAGCGTTCCGCTCGCAACGGGAAGTCAAGCCGGCGGGAACTTCACGCACGACTACCTTCCCTCCGAAGTTTCTCAATCCGACAGCCTGAATCTCAATTTCAACATGCCGAGCTATTCGTTCAGTCGGCCCCTGATCACGTTCAACGACGGCACGAGCATCGTTTCCCCCTTCGCCGAGTTGGCTTCTTCCGGCGTTTGGGTGGTGCTCGGTACCGCGAGCAACAACTTTCAATACATCTTCCAGGGCCCGTACGGAACGTCGGATCCGACGGCAAAGATGTTTAACGCCGGCGATCCGATTGAGAATCAGGTCGTCGGCCCCTGGAGCAATACGGACACGGTCAACTTCAGCGGCGTGGCGCCGGGTACCTACTCGGTGACGTATTACGCGATCAGTTGGGATACGCTCGGGCTACCGGACAACACGCTGTCGGGCTACACGATCGGGAACTTCCAGCAGTCGGACGGCGGAACGATCACGGTTGCACCTGAGCCGGCGCCCGTGGTCGCCTTAGGATTGGGCTTGATCCTTCTGATTCGGCGACATCGGAAGGTCCGGATGCTCGCTCCGGCTCAGTCGCTCTAATCCGTCTCACGGCCTAGGCTCAACGAAGGTGGATGTAGGTCGTGTAGCGCTCCGATTCCACCCGATAGAGCGGGCGGAACCGTACGCCAGAAGCGGTCGCGAACTCGTCCGGGCTCCCGTCCACCGGCTTGATCCAAGCTGAGGGATCGGAGCCGTCTCCGTGGAGTTCCACTTCCCCGTTGGCGAGCGCAACCAACAGCAGCGGACCATTCATGAGCGCGCAGGTCGTCGGATTCTGGCCGTCTATGGGTTCGAACCGCAGCGAAGGTTTGTACGCAACGTTTAGGCGGTCGCCGTCATGCCACGTGCGTGTGATGGCGAGGCGCTTGCCGGGCCCGGTTGGAATCGACACCGGCCTGCCGTTCACCCTCACCTCGGCGGGAAACGCCGACCACCCCGGGTTTCGGACTTCCAGTGTGAATCGGGCCGGGGCCGCGGTCTTCACCGTCAGCGCAGTGGAGGAGTTGAGCGGGTAGCTCGTGCTTTGCCTCACCGAAACCGCGTGGCCACCCAGCCGCCACTTCACCGACGAGTCGGCGAATAAGTTGACGAACAGCCGATCGCCCGAGTGGAAGAACACATCGAGCGGATAGTCGGCGGTGATCTCCGCGTAGGTCCCGTTGCAGCAGGGCCAAACGTCGCCGAAGAACTCCTTCTTGGCGCCGGCGCGGTAGTTGCTGTAGTAGAAGGAGCGCCCGTCGGGTTCGGGCGGAAGGGCGGCAAGCATGCCGTTGAGGAGCACTCGCTCCATGTTGTCGCCGTATTTCGGCGCCCCCGTGAACCGGAGCAGATAGCGGTCGAGGTTCACGTTGGCGTAGGCGCCGCACGGCGTTTCGAAGCTCTTCTCGCTGGACTTGAGCGACTCCGCGAGCTTCCCCTGTCCCGAGACGACGAACCGCTCGTCGGCGCCCCACCCGCCCGAAGCGTACATCTGGGTGCCGGTCAGAAAGCGCCAGGCGTTCGTGAGGGCGTCGAAGTACTTCGGATCGCGCGTGAACTCGTAGGCCTTGGCAGCCGAGCTCAGCGAGTTGACGTGGCTGTACGCGTGGCGATCCGGCGTGAAGGCGTTCTCGCCGCGGGCGAAGACGTCGTAATACTCCTTGCTGTAGTCGTACTCCTTGGCCATCTCCAGATACCGCGGGTCCCTCGTGAGCTCGAAGCACTTGTAGAGGTTCTCCGGAAGCGTGTACCACTCGTCGCTGCGGCGCGGCAGGTTCGGGTACGCCCAATCGGTCATCCGCTTCAGTGCGACGAGGGCTTCGGCGTCGCCGGTGAGGTTGTAGGCGTCCCGCATGGCGATGCACATCTTGTCGTAGATGTAGCACGGCCACTCCTTGGCGACCTTCTTCGAGGCGAAGAAGTACCCGTCGGGCCCCATCGCAAGGTGGTAGCCGTGAACGAGGCGCTGGGCCTTGGCCTTGAAGCGCGCGTCGCCGGTGTTGGCGTACATCCGGCAAAGGGCTGAGATGTATTGCCCGAAGGGATGGGCGGCGGCAAAGCCTTCCGGGTCGTACCAGCCGCCCATCGGGTTGCCCGGCGCAGGCAAGCCGGCCCGCTGCCGGAAGCCTTGCAGCAGCGAGTCCTCGTTCAGCGCGAGGTAGTAGTTTCGGGCGTATTTGGCCTGCGACGCCATCGGGCCGCCATCCAGGTGAACATCCTGATAAGTGAACGGCTCCAGCGCATCGAGAATCATCAGCGGCGGCCGGGCCAAAAGGAGCGGTAGGACCAACGAAGGGAACACGGCAGCCTCATTATGCGAGTGGGCATGCTCCTTGGCGGTTTAGCAACGATATCGTATGATGTTTTGGTAACGCCCGGCTGTCGGGCGGGGGGCTCGCGGGGCACCGGCGAGCCGGGATTTGATGAACATGCAAATTAGAGCATTCGCTACTTCAACACTCGCGCTGGCGGGCCTTGGCTTGGCCTCCGGCGCGTTCGCTCAGACAACGACGTCGGCGTTGAATATACAGCCGCCGTCCGCAATCTATCGCGCCTTCGACGTCGGCGCCCCCGATCCGGCGAAGGTCTTACATATCTCGGTGAGCCTGCCGCTGAAGGATCCGGTGGGGCTTCAGGACTTCGTGGACTCGGTCAGCGATCCAAGCAGCCCCGATTACCGGGATTACCTCACCCCGCAACAAATCGGCTCCCGCTACGGCGTGCCGAGCTCGCAGGTGCAACAGGTGGTCAACTACCTGGTGGGTCAGGGTTTCAAGATCAACCTGGTCGGCCAAAACCACATGTCGATTCTCGCCGACGCCACCGTGGCTCAGGCGGAGAAGGCGTTCGGGACAACCCTCCGGAACTACTTCGCGCTCGACTCGAGCGAGCCCGGAAACAAGAACTTCTTCTCCTTCAAGCAGCTCCGCGTGCCATCGAGCATCGCGCCGCTAATCCAGGACGTGACCGGCTTGGAGAGCTTCACCAAGCCGCACTTTCAGGCGCTTAATCCCACGCAGGCCCGGAGCCTTTATAGCCTCGCCCCAATTTGGACCAACGGCTTCCAGGGCCAAGGTCGGAACGTCGGCATCTCGAACTGGGACGGCTACCGGCTCTCGAACGTGCCGCTCTACTATTCGCAGTACGGCCTGCCGGTTCCGTCGGGCGGCGTGGGCAGCAACATCACGGTTGTAACTATCAGCGGCGGCGCCGGTGGCGGAACGCCGGGCGCCGAGGGCGACCTCGACATCCAGATGACGCTCGGCATGGCGCCCCTGTGCAACCTGACGATCTACGACGGCGGCAATTCCGACCTGATCGGCGTGCTTACCCAAGAGGCGAATGACAACAAGGCGGACGTGATCACGGAGAGCTATGGCTGGAGCCTCAGCTCCTCCACCGCGACCTCCGCGCACAACCTGCACCTCTCGATGAGCGCCGAAGGCATCACCTACATGGCCGCCAGCGGCGACTCGGGCACCTCGCTCGAACCGTACTCCTATCCGGACTATGACCCCGAGGTCATGATGGTCGGCGGCACCACCGCGACCGTGGACGGCAGCGGCAACCGGACCTCGGAGGTCGGTTGGAGCGGCAGCGGCGGCGGCTGGAGCACGAACACGGCGACGTTCAACGTGCTGCCGAGCTGGCAGAAGGGCACCGGCGTCCCGACGACGATCAACCACCGGCTGGTACCGGACGTCGCCCTCCACGCCTCCTCATCGACCGGCGCCTACTACTTCTATCTGAACGGTTCGCTCACGAACGGCTACATCGGCACGAGCTTCGCCTCGCCGGTGTTCGCCGGGTCGCTCGCGGTCACCGAGCAGCAGGTCATCGCCGACGGCGGCCTTCCGCCCGATGGCAGCGGCCACCAACGGTTCGGCCGGATTCAGGACCTGATCTACTCCCAAAACGGGCGCTCCGACGTCTGGTTCGACGTCACGTCCGGCAGCAACGGCACGCTTCCCAACGGGTCGACGAGCAACGCGGGCCCGGGTTGGGACTTCGTGACCGGGTGGGGCGCGATCAGCTTCAGCGCGTTCGCAGCCACGCAGGGTCCGCAGACGCCGAACTTCTCGATCGGCGCCTCCCCCTCCTCGCAGACCGTCAACCCGGGTATCGGCACGAGCTATACGGTCACGGTGGGAGCCCAAAACGGCTTCACCGGGACGGTGGGCCTGACGGTCAGCGGGCTGCCGAGTGGGGCCGGCGCGTCGTTCAACCCGACATCGATCACGACGTCCGGGACGTCGACGATGAGCGTTACGACGTCGAGCTCGACTCCGGTGGGTACGTACACGCTGACGATCACGGGCACGAGCGGAACGCTGGTTCACTCGACGACCGTCAGCCTAGTGGTTCAGGCGGTTCAGCCTCCGGACTTTACGATTACGGCGTCACCGTCATCGCAAACGGTCCGGCACAACGCGTCC
>DATGIR010000254.1:0-2753 GCA_035295605.1 Fimbriimonadaceae bacterium
CCCCGATGACGCCGGACATGCAATTCCGAATCGGCAGCGTCACCAAGACGTTCACGTCGATGGCCATCCTCCGGCTTGTGGACAGGCTCTCCCTCGACCCGGCGGCTCGGCTCAGCCGATACGTCGCGAATCCGGATCCGAGCCGCTACCCCGATTGGGGTGACATCACCCTGGAGCATCTGGCCCACCACACGTCCGGAATCGTCGACAACTACCCCGGCGGAGGACTGTCTCACTCATCCTCGTACGTGCCGGCTGAATTGATTCAGTACGGCAAGCAGGTCAACATCGCCGGCGCCCACTACCAATACGCGAACACCAACTACGTGCTCCTGGGGATGGTGATCGAGAAGGCAAACCCCGGAACCTACCACGACTTCATTACCTCGGAGTTTCTCAACGCCATTCCGCTGAGCAAAACGGTGGTGCCGACCTCGGGCTCCAATCCTCCCCTGGTGTGCCACGGGTTTCGAGGGCAGGACGACGTGACCCTGGAGGATCCTTCCTGGGCAGCGGCGGCGGGCGAGATGGTTTCAAACGTTACGGATCTGACGACCTGGATCCGGACGATTTGCCAACCTGGCTCGCTCTCACCCCAAGGTCACCTCCTCCTGCTTTCGAGCAGCGGCCTCTCGGGCGTAACGGAGTACGGTCTCCAGGAGTTCGGGGGTTGGCTGGGGCATACGGGGGAGATCGACGGCTACTCGTGCGCGTGCTTCTACCTGCCGAGCGCGGAGGCGAGCATCGTCGTCATGGTGAACCGCTCTGACGCCGCCGAGCAGCGCGACGTTTTGCTGCTGAACGACGTGGTGGACGCGTTCTTCCCCGCCAACCCCACGGGCTTGCCAAGCCCGAAGCTCTAGCCCGCGGCCGCGATCTGCTTGACCTGGGCGGCGTCGATTCTGTACTCGGCGCCGCGCGCATCGAACGGCTTGCGCAAGGAGAAGGCCCAGGGAGTGGGTCCGCGCTCGTAGAGGGCGTCCATGCGCTCGGCGGCCTGCTCGAACGTGGGGGACTCCTCTTCGCCGAGCCACCAGGCGACGTGCTCGGGCAAGCCGTTATGGATGAACCACTCGTTGCGGTGCCTCATGGCGTCGCCGTGGGCGCCGTGGTAGGCGAAAGCGGTGACGGCCTCGACAGATTCCCAGACTGAGAGGGTGGCGGCTGTGCTGAGGCTGGCCTCTCCCCAGCACTTGGGGGCGACGATCTTGCCCCAGGAGTGGGAGTAGTCGCCCAGATCGCGCCGAGAGCGCTGTACAAAGCCGGGGGTTTTGTCGGCGGCGGCGTAAACCAGGGGGACCCGATCGACGAAGTCCTGAACTTCCGGCCGGCCGAAGTCGGCGACGAGCTCGCCGTAGGTCATGAATGCGAGGCGCGCGGACATTCGCGGAGTATAGCGCTCAGGGGCGGTGATTCAGGGCGGGAGGCTCCCGCCCTGAATTGGGAGTCGCTAGGGACCCTGCATCGGCGAGAGATTGGTCACATACCACGTGCCGCTGGTGGAGAACGTCGAGTAGCCCTCGATTTCCAGCCCCGCCGATTCGGCTCGCACGTGACGTCCCGACGAACTCGTCGCAGGATGGACCTTAACCGTGGTCAAGACATCGAACGTGTCTGTGGGGAGGTCGAGTGAGCGATCCTCGTTGTTACCCAAACGTTGGAGGTGAAGCCTCCAGGTCTTTCGCAGCGGCGGCGTCTCGTAGTACACGTAGAACCCCTGGTTCGCGCCGTCGGCGTTGAACGGCATGCTAATGCTGCCGAAGTTCGTTACCAACTCCACGTGGTAGACGCCGCCCTGAACGAAGGGCAGGAACATCGTGCCGGAGATGATGTGGGGGCCGGTTTGGGCGCTGCTCTCCCACACATCGACGGGCGCGAAGGTGAGCGTCTGGGCCGGCGCCGTGTTTTGAGCCTGAGCCCGCTGGGAAAGAACGAACACGCCGGCGGGGACGAGGGCAAGCGCCGACAGCAGGACGGAGAGCCGAACTTTCGCCGAAATCAAAGAATTTAGTCGTGGACGCATTGGAGTCTCCTGATCCCGACCAGCGCCGAGATCAGGGGAAGTATGGTGCCGGAAATCCGGAGATGGGAGCAGTTTTCCAGACCGTGCCCCAAAACCGGGCGAAGCGATATACGTTACGGCAACGCAACTCGGTCGGCGAGCTCAGGCGCGGATGAACTGGCGGAGTGCGCCGGCGGGCAGCCGGACAACCCAGGGGACCTGCTTGCCTTTGGAGTCCTTCCCGCTTCCGGCGACGGCATTGAGGTCGCTGGAGTAGCAGTCGATGTCGATGAGCCGGATGGGGTGATGGGCGAGGCGCGAGGTCAGCCAGCTCATGATCTTCGACTTTGAGGTCCAGCCGCCCTTCGGCGTCCAGAGAGATCCCTGACCCTTCAATTTGGCGTCCACCCCGACCACGACGGGAGGGTTGCCGATCAGGCCGGACGGGCCATAGCCAGAGTTGTCTGGGATCCTGCTCAAGCCCTTGTCAGTCTGGATGAGGTCGCCGTCGCCGTCATATCCGAGGAGGGAGCGCCCGTCCGCCGATACGCAGCGTAGGCCAACTTCCCCGCGAGGCTTGGACGTCCAGGGCAGCAACTGCATTCGACCTGCGAAGTCCCAAACGACGGCCTTGTTTCGCGTCCACGTTCCGCCGGTGTCTCCGGGATAGGGCGGACTAATCGCGCTCACACCGGCGACCCACGTCCCATCCCGAGAAACGCTTTCGGCGTACGAGTCGGGGTACCTGCGG
>DATGIR010000255.1:0-9939 GCA_035295605.1 Fimbriimonadaceae bacterium
CCGGGCGCAGCGCAAGGCCGAAGCCCCCAAGCGCTGCGGAAGCACGCTTTGGCGGTGGAGGATCTGATCGCCGGTGAGCTGTCCGACCTTCGGCGGCTCCCGGGCGCCGCGATGCCTTACGGGGTCGGCGAATACAAGAACCCAAGAATCTGCGATCTGGCGGCCATGGTTCTGGCCACCAAATACCCAACCCGCTACCGATTTGCCCTCGGCGGAACTCTGACCGACCTCAACCGCCAATGTCTTGAGTGCCGCGATACGTGGAGGAGAGCCAGGGGGCTCCCGATCTAGGAACAGGCGCCGGGCTTACCCTTCGTTTCCGCTCCTACTTCAACCACTTCTCCAGCCACGCAGTGAAGCGGGCCCACTGGTCGAGGATCGATTCGCGGGCGATCTGCCCGTGATCCTCGTAGGGGTAGGTCACCAACTCGGCCGGCTTGCCTAGCTGCTCGAGCGCGTTGAAGAGCCGGTCGCTGTTGATCGGGTCGGTGCCGACGTTCTGATCTTCCTGGCCGTGGTACATCAGAAGCGCCCCGGTGAACTGCTCGGCGTAAAGCAGCGGGCTCATGTCGAGATAAGTTCCCCGCGCCTCCCAAAGCTGCCGCCCCTCGTTCTGGAAGCCGAACGGCGTCAGCGGCCGAAGGTAGTTGCCGTCCCCGGCGATGCCGCACTTGAAGAAGGGGGTGTGGGCCAAGGCGTTGGCGGTCGAGAATGCGCCGTAGCTGTGGCCGCCGCAGGCCAGGCGCTTGCGGTCGATCCAGCCACGTGCCTCGAGCTCGTCGATCGCCGCGCTCAGGCTGTTGCGCAGGCAGGGCACGTACTCGTCGTTCATGCGCCCGGTCGGGCCGGTTATCGGCACGTCCGGCTCCGCCACCACATAGCCGAGGCGGATCAGGATGTCCTTGTTCGCGCCGGAAGGCGCGGTGAAGAGGTTCTTGTTGAAGTTCCGCTTGCTCCGGTCGTAAGCTGCTTGGTCGGCGAACTCTGCCGGGTAGATCCAGAAGAAGCAGGGAGCATTGTGGGCGTAGTTCGGGAGCGTGACCTTGACCCGGAACTTGAACCCGTCCGCCCGGGTCACCGTGAAGTATTCGCGGCGCGCCTGGGAGACTTCCGGCAGGTAGTCCCGGTTCTCGGTGAGTTGGGTTTCGGCCTTGCTCGCGGTGTTGACGAGGAAGGATTGCGGAACTTGGGTCGGCGATTGGCGGTTCACGAGCAACTGCGACCCGCCGGCATCGAGCAGGGTCGGCATCTCGAACTTGTCGGCCGAGCTCTCGAAGATCCGGGTCCGCTTGCCGTCGGCGATGGTCACGCTGTCGATGAACGGCTTCGGCGCTTCCTTGTACGGGTCGGGGTAGACGTGCTCCCCGCTGAGGTAGGCGGTCTTCCCGTCCGGCGAAAGGAGGGTGAGGCCGTCCGCGCCGCGAACCAGGTTCGGGCTTTCGGCGCCGTTCGGCGCGATCGTCGCGAAGGTCACCGCCTTCGCCCCGGGTCCGGAAATGAAGCTGAGCCGCCGGGGCAGCTCGGCCGGCGCCGCCGCGCCGCGCTGCGGAGCTTGGGCCCGCGCTCCTCCTCCTCCGCCTCCCCCTCCACCACGCCGTCCGCCGAAGCCGCCTCCGGCGCCTTCGGTGATGAACATCCCCTTGCCGTCCGACGCGAACGCGAAGTTCGTGAGCGCACCGGCCGCGTCGTACAGGGCGGTGGCGTCCTTGGCGGTGAACGGCGCCTTCCAGACCGAGATCCGGTCGTGGCGAGGCCCGGCGGGAGTGTCGGGGGCGGTGTCATCGCCGGTGTCGTCGGTTGCGGCGGCTACGCTCTGCACGTAGACCAGGTCGTCGGTTCCCGGCATCCACTCCACCTGCCGGCGGCCGTTGGCCCGCGCCGGCGCCTCGTTCGGCGCGCCGGTGCGCAGCGGCCGCTTATCCAGCTCGACCAGTTCTTTTCCACTCGCGTCGATCACGGTCTGGCGTTCGCCGAAGCTCGCGGTCGGCACGAGGTATGAAAACGGCTTTTGCATCACGGAGACGATGAAGAACTTCCCGTGCGCGCTCGGAGTGACGGTCCGGTACATGGCCGGCTTGCCGATCTCGGCGAGGCTGCCCCGGCCGGGGTCGACCAAGCCGAGTTCGCCGGTAGTGTAGTACTCGAGCAGCGCCTCGTCGTGGGGCGTTTTGAGCACGCTCGGATAGGTTTGCAGGCGCGCGCCCTTCTGGTCGCTGATCTGCAGGTGCGGCGTGGTTGCGACGTCCGGCGTCGAGGGACAGGTCGGCCTGTGGTCGGGCAGGAACACGGCGACGAGGTGGTCATCCCTCGTCCACTCGTAGTCGGCGTCCAGCGTGGCCAGCAGCGGTCGCCCGGTCGCCTCTTTGCTTTTGCCGCTGTTGGGGTCGGCCACGTAGAGCTTCGTCCAGTTCTCAGCGTGCACCAGGAACGCCACCCACTTGCCGTCCGGCGACCATTTGGCGTCGCTCACGCGTCGGTCCTTAGGCACCGAGACGTTCACCTGCTTCTTAGTCGCGATCTCGAAGATACTGAGGCCGGACCCGCTGCGCGTGGTCATCGTGCGGTTGCGGTTCGCTTCGTCGTCGATCTGCAGGCCGCCCAAGTTGTAGTGGTGCTTGGCAAGCGCGGCCAAGGGCGGCATCCCGTCGCGGGGGAGGATGAGAAACCGCGTTCCGTCGGGGCTGATGGCCCCCGGAGTGACGTTCTTGTAGTAGGGCGCCTGCGCCGCCTCCGCGATAGGTTTCGGGGGGGTGAGGTACGTCTCGAGGTTCTCGGGGGCGGCAGCCGGCGTCTGAGCGAGGACGAGCAGGGTCAGATGAAGCATTAGGGGTGTGTTACCCGTCGTGCGGGGATTGGTGATCGGGGATCGGGGATCGGTTGCTGGGAGATTGCTCAGGGGAGGCGCGGCTCTTCGTTGGCGACGACTTCGCCAAGACCGACGCTGTCATTACCTGAAGGAGGGTGGTCCGGAACCCCGAGCACGCCCTGGGCCGGTAACAATCGGTATGCGTTTGCTCGCCGCACTCCTCGCCCTCAGCTTTGCCGGAACCGCCCTCGCCGACAAGGTCGACGACGTCATTCGAGCCCAGATGGCAGCGAACCATATCCCCGGCGTCACCCTGCTCGTCAAGAAGGGCGACCGGGTGCTCAAGCGCACCGCCTACGGCCTGGCCGACATCGAGCTGAACGTGCCGATGAAGCCGGAGATGCTCCTCGAGACGGGGTCGATCGGCAAGACCTTCACCGCCGTCGACGTCATGCGCCTGGTCGAGGCCGGCAAGCTCAGCCTCGAGGACTCGGTCACCAAGTACGTGCCGGAAGGGGCGCCCAAGTGGGACGGCATCACCGTCCGGATGCTGCTCACCCACACTTCAGGCATCCCCGACTACGCGCTCGTCGACGGGCTGCGCCTGACCGAGCTGTGGGAGGTCAAGGACTTCCTTAAGAAGATGCCGACGCTCCCCTTCGACGCGACGCCCGGCACAAGCTGGCAATACAGCAACTCCAATTACGTGCTGCTCGGCCTCATCGTCGAGAAGCTGACGGGCAAGTCGGTGCTCGACTACACGGTGGAGACCGTGTTCAAGCCGCTTGGGATGACCCGGTCGATGGTGCTGGACTATAGCGCCCTGATCCCCAACCGCGCCGCGGGTTACTACCTGGCGAGCACGGGGCTCATCAACGCTCCGCAGACTCACGGCGGGACCGGAGACGGGGCGATGCTCACCACGGTGGACGACCTCGCCACCTTCGAGCGCGCGTTCCGCGATGGCAAACTCGTGAGCCCGGAGCACGTGAAGCTCATGCGTACGCGGTTCGCGCTCCCCAACGGCCACATGCCGTTCTACGGGTGCGGCTGGTTCGTGCGGAACACCAACCACCTCGTTCAGTACTCGCATGCCGGCGCCTCCGCGGGCTACGGCGCCACGATCTCCTACTTCCCGGCAAAGGATATGACGGTGGCGATCATGGGGAACGTGTACGGCGGAATCGGCGACGACACGGCGCGCCTGGTCGCCGAAGCGCTCGAGCCGAGCCTCAAGGCGCCCCGATTGAAGGCGGCCACCGACCCCGACCCGACACGCACCAACGGGCTGCTTTCGCTGGCCCAAGAGATCGCGTCCGGAAAGCCTCCGAAGAACGGACTCGACCCCGATTATGCCTCCCGGCTGGCTACGCCGCGGGGAAGGATGGGCATCGCGGGGATGAAGCCGTTCACGAGCATGAAGTCGCTCGCGTTCCTCGAGAGCGAGCAGGACGGCACCGACCTCATCCTCCGGTACCGCGCCCATCTCGACTCCAAGCCATGGCTCGTTTCGTTCGTGCTGAACAAGGATGGACAGCTCTACTCGGCGGGAACGCGCGCCGAAGGGTAAACCTCTCGCCGGATTGCTGCAAACCCGGCTCTATCCGTACTTCCAGGGCGAAGGGCGTCGAATCGTCTTCGCCGCCGCCCCCGCTTACCTGTGGCTCGTGAGGATCTGCGTGGCCGGCGGCGTGGTTGCCGCGCTGGCCGGCTTCATTTGCCCCATCGTCGGGGTCCAACTCCCCCTCTACCCGGCCTGGTGGGTGCTAGTGGGCAGCTTGGTGGCCGCGGCCGGCCTGATCGCCGCGATGTCGCTCCCCAGGATAACCTTCAACATCGGCGAGCGCAGCTACCGACGGTGGGACGGAATCTCCTCGTTCGGACGGCAAACCGGAGGCCGGTTCGACGTCCTGGACGCCCTGGTGGTGACCGCCCATCAAAACTTGGCCGCCAGCGTCATCAGCGGGATGCTCGGCGTCGAGTTTCGGCTCACGCTCCACTGGAAGGGAGCGATGCAGCCACCGCTCCTGCTGGTGCTGGACCACCGCTCGGTGCCGGCCGGCGCGCCGCTCGCGGTGAGTTCCGGTCCCATGCTGCAGCTCGCGCACCGCGTCTCGGGGGCGCTCGGCATACGCCTGTACGATAATTCGGCGATTCTCAGCCGCTAGCGCTCTCTCCCGGTAAACTTCCGCGTCCGCCGTGATTAAGAGAGTGCGTCATGCTACGTTTGAACCGGATTTTTGCGCCTGCCCATCCTGTGCTGCGGCGCATTTCCGGCGCCGACGCGGTCATCGTGCTCGGCATCGCGGCGACGCTTTGGGCGCTTGCTAAGCTCGCCGCCCAAGCTCCCACCGTTATTCGTGGGCCCGACCTCTCGCTCGAGCCCAGCGCCCTTCCGGTCTATGCCGGGCTTTCGATCGCCCGGATGGTCGGCGCATACATCCTCTCGCTGATCTTCACGTTCGTGTACGGCTACTACGCGGCCTCCAACAAGCGGCGCGAGCGGGTGATGATGCCGATCCTGGACATCCTCCAGAGCATCCCGATCCTCGCCTATCTACCGGTGGTCGTGATGAGCCTCACCGCGATCCTGCCGCTCGGGTTCGCCAAGGAGTTCTCGGCGGTGCTGCTCATCTTCACGAGCCAGGCGTGGAACATGACGTTCTCGTGGTATCAGTCGCTGACCACGATTCCGGCCGAGCTACGCGAGGCCAGCCGCGTGTTCCAGCTCAGCCCGTGGATGCGGTTCAAGTCGCTGCTGCTTCCGTTCGGCGCGATCGGGCTGGTATGGAACAGCCTGATGAGCTGGGCCGGCGGCTGGTTCGCGCTGATGGTCTCCGAGAGCTTTTCGATCGGCGAGAAGGACTACCGGCTTCCCGGCATCGGAAGCTACATTCAGCTCGCCGCCCAACGGCAAGACACCCGGGCGATCACCTACGGCGTGCTCGTGCTGCTCGTGGTGATCGTGGGGCTCGACCAACTGGTCTGGCGCCCGCTGCTCGCGTACGCCGACAAGTTCCGGCTCGACATGGTTTCCACGGAGGCGCCGATCACCTCGTGGGTCTACGACGCCCTCATGGGTTCCCGCCTGGTGCGGCGCTTCCGCCGCCGCATCGTCCGCCCCGCCGCGGAGCGCATCGACAATCAGATGAAGCGGCTCTTCCCGGTGAGAATGGAGTTCCCGCATCCGCTCAGGCCGAGCCTGGTGGGCCGCTTTGTGACCGGCGCGGTGGGAACGCTGATCGTCGTCGGAGTTTGGGAGGGGATTCGATTCCTCGGCCAGGTCTCCCTCGCGGACTGGGGGCACATCTTCTTGGGGCTCATGGTGACCTTCATCCGGGTCATGCTCGCCCTCGCCATCGCCCTGGCCTGGACGATTCCCGTCGGTGTGGCCATCGGCACCAACGCCCGCCTCGCCCGCGTGCTGCAGCCCCTGAGCCAAATGGCGGCTTCGTTCCCGGCGACGGCCCTCTACCCGCTGTTTCTGGTCGGGCTCCTGCACGTGCGAGGCGGGTTGGAGCTCGCGGCGATGCTGCTCATGCTCGCCGGAACCCAGTGGTATCTGCTGTTCAACGTCATCGCCGGCGCTCAAGCGGTGCCGCAGGACCTGAAGTACACCGCCGAACTCATGGGCCTCAAGGGGCGCCAGAAGTGGACGACGTTCATTCTTCCCTCCCTCTTTCCGTACATCGCGACCGGCGCCATCACCGCCAGCGGCGGGGCGTGGAACGCCTCGATCCTCGCCGAGTACACGACGTTCGGGGATACTAAGTATTCGACCGCCTACGGCATCGGCGCCATGATCGCGCGCTCGCAGGATAAGAACCTCTATCCGCAACTCATGGCCGCCACCTTCGCCATGGTGGCCGCGGTCATCGTCGTCAACCGCCTCGTTTGGAAGCGGCTCTACCAGCAAGCCGAAGAGACCTACCGCCTGGACTAACCGATGAGCGCCCCGAACTTGCTTCAAGTTAAAGACGTCAGCCAGATCTACAAGACCGGGCCGAAGGCGTTTACCGCGGTTCGCGGCATCAATCTGACGATCCAGGAGGGCGACTTCGTGGCCCTGGTCGGCCCATCCGGCTGCGGCAAGAGCACGTTGCTGCGCATCATCACCGGCCTGCAGCCGGCCAGCGAGGGCAGCGTCCTCTACCGGGGCAAGGCGATCGACGGAGTGAACCCGCACGCCACGATCGTCTTTCAGACCTTCGCGCTGTTCCCTTGGCTCACCGTCCAGCAGAACGTGGAGATCGCGCTCAAGGCGCGCGGGGTGGGACCGACGGAGCGACGCGAGCGGTCCATCGCCCTGCTGGACCGGGTTGGTTTGGACGGGTTCGAGACGGCCTATCCGCGCGAGCTTAGCGGCGGCATGCGACAGAAAGTGGGCTTCGCCCGGGCAATGGCGGTCGAGCCGGAACTGCTCTGCTTGGACGAGCCCTTCTCCGCGCTCGACGTGCTCAGTGCCGAAGCGCTGCGCACTGAATTGATGGCGCTCTGGCAGTCGGGCGATCTTCCGATCAAGGCGGTGCTCATGGTCACCCACAACATCGAGGAGGCGGTCTTGCTTGCCGGCAGGGTGGTGGTGATGGAGAAGGAGCCAGGCCGGATCGAAGCCGAGCTCCGGAACCCACTCGGGTATCCGCGGCTACCCAAGGCGCCCGAGTTCGTGATGATGGTCGACCGGGTGTACGGAACTCTTGCGGGCACGACCCAGCCCGAGCACGTGGAAATGGGTACGGCGCCCGGCCAGCCCGGCCGTACGCGCGGATTGCCGGAGATCAACATCAACGGCCTCGGCCGAATGCTCGAGTCGATCCGGGACAACCCCAACCAGCGCGCGGACATCTACGACGTCGCACGCGAACTGAGCATCGACTCGGAGGAGGCGATCGCCTTGACCGAGGCCGCCGAACTGCTCGGCTTCGCCGTCATCTCCCAGGGCGATATCGCCCTCACCCCGACCGGAGCCACCTTCATCGAGTCGTCGCCGGCTGACCGAAAGCCGCTCTTCGCCGCCCGAATCGAGCGCATTCCGATTTTCAAGTGGCTGCTCGACCGGCTCGACGCCACCCCCGCCGGCGAGCAGTGGGAGGATATCGTCGAGGAACTCGCCAAGGACTTCCCCGCCGAGGAGGCCGAGCACCAACTCGACATCATCGTCACCTGGGGCCGGTACGGCGAGATCATCCAGTACGACGACAGCGAAGGCGTGATCTCGCGGGCCGTCGCCGCCTGATGCTGACCCTCGATCGATTCGAAGCGCATCTAACTGCAACGGGTATCTGGCCAGCAGAGGGGCGGGTGGTGGTCGGCTACTCTGGCGGCGCCGATTCGACGTGTCTCATTCATCTCTTGGCGCGCGGGAAGCGCAACCCAATCGCGGCGCACCTGAACCATGGGCAGCGTCCGGAGTCCGAAGAGGAGGCGCGGAAGTGCGCCGAGTTCTGCCAAGCGTTGGGCGTCTCCTACGCTCCGGGACACGCGGACGTCCCCGCACTTGCGGTCGAGCGCAGGGTCGGAATCGAAGAGGCGGGGAGGATCGCCCGGTACACCTTTCTCCACCAGGTCGCGCAACAATTCGGGGCGGTTCGGGTCGCTACCGCGCACACCCTCACGGATCACGTGGAGACGGTCCTGCTCCACATCATTCGAGGCTCGGGACGGCGGGGACTCGGCGGGATCGCCGCCGAAAGCGGCGACTTGATTCGGCCGATGCTGGCGTTTGACCGCGAAACAACGCGAGCCTACTGCAAGCACCACGGCCTCTGGTTTCACGACGATCCCGCCAACGTCGACGACCGCCATGCGCGCAGCCGCCTGCGAAACCGGGTGTTTCCGGTGCTGAAGGAGTTGAATCCGTCCATCGAGGAAGCGCTCGCGCGACTGGCCGGGGTGATGCGAGAAGAGGATGTATTCCTGGACGGCGCCGCGGCAGCGACCCTGGAGCAGCTGGAAACGCCGCTCAACGGCCCACTTGGCATCCTCACCCGCCACCTCGAAATCGCCCTCGACCTCGACCACATCCGCCACTATCCCCAAGCGCTGGTTCGGCGAGGGATCCGGCTGTGCTTCGAAACCCTGGGCGCCGAGCTCGATCACCATCAAACCGCCCTCGTCCTCGACGGGATGCTCGGCGGTGTGAAGGGCTCGATCACCGCCGCGGGTGGGGTGGTCGCCGCGGATTGGGATCACCGACGGGTCCACTTCTTTCGGCATCACAAGGCCGTGGCGGTCGACACCGCCCTGGAAGTGCCGGGCCGCGTCGAGGCTGCCGAGCTTGGCTGGGCGGTGACGGCGGAAGCGGCCGAACACGACGGTGCGACTCAGGAACGGGCGTCGCTGGCCGCCTTCATCGACGGCGACCGTGTTTCTCGCCCGCTGAACGTCCGGACTCACCGCGCGGGCGACCGGATTCAGCCGCTCGGCGCCAAGGGCTCGCGTAAGCTTTCGGACCTGTTCGGCGAGGCCCACCTGACCGTACTCGCCCGGCAGCGCGTTCCCATTGTGTGCGACGCCCAGGGCCCCGTCTGGTGCCCCGGAATCGCGCTCTCGGAGCGGGTGGCGACGACCGATGCGAGTTCATGCGCTTGGCGGCTCGATTTTCACCCGGCGGGCGATTCCCTTCAATCGGTAATGTGACGGGCGGCTCTCGCCGAGCATCAGATTTGCGGGAAAACAAGCGTCATCCGCACCCTGAGTTAGGGCACGAAGCACGCCGATTGATTCAAACTAGTAGGGATTAGGGAAACCGCGCCCCCGCGTCGTACGTAGCGTAAGGACAGGGCCCAAAGATGGCGCAGGCCGCCGGCAGGCTGGAGACTGATTGAGCAAACCCGCAAAGACAATCCTATACATGTTGGTCGTGGTCGTCGCTTTTGCGATCGCGGCGATGGTCCTTCCTAACAACACCGGAATTTTTGGCGGCACGCCTCCCAAGCAAGTCGAGCTGTCGCAATTCGAGGCGGACGTCAAGAAGCAGCTCATCAATACAGCCGACTGGCAGCAGTCGACCATCACCGGCACCTACGCCAGCAGCCCAAAGGATAAGTTCGAGGTCAACAACGTCCCCGAGAAGGAGACTCCCGCCGGCAACCGAATCCTCCAGGAGATGGATACCGCCGGCGTTCACTACT
>DATGIR010000256.1:0-15957 GCA_035295605.1 Fimbriimonadaceae bacterium
AGCCCGTTCCGCTCGCACCCGCCGCTCATGATCACGGTGTCGCCGTCCTCGAGAAAGGTCCGCGTCTCACCCGTTTCGGGCAGGGTGATCGGCTTGGTCCCTCGCCAGGTGAGTTCGAGCATCGAGCCGTACGAGCCCTCCGCCTCGCCCGAGATCGTGCCGCTCGCCAGGAGATCCCCCGGTTCGAGCGGCGTGCCGTTCGAGGTCTGGTGGGCTACCTGCTGGGCCGCGTTCCAGTACAGTTCGCGGCTGCTGGTTTGGCTGATGACGGCCGGGGTGTGCGTCTTCTCGGTGAGCAGCGCCACCTCCAGCGCGATATCGTAGTGGCCCGCGCCGGGCGGCCGGAGATGGGGCAGCGGGATCGGGTCCTGAACCGGCCCGACGCACCGAAACGGCTCCAACGCGTCCTTGAGCACGATCCACGGCGAGATGCTGGTGGCAAAGCTCTTGGAGAGGAACGGCCCGAGCGGCTGATACTCCCAGCGCTGAATGTCCCGCGCCGACCAGTCGTTCACCAGGACGTACCCGAGGATGTAGCTCTCCGCCGCCTCGACCGGAACCGGCGTGCCCATGTCGGACGGGCGCCCGATGAAGAACCCCAGCTCCAGCTCGAAATCCATCTCCCGGGTGGGGCCGAAGCTCGGCAGTTCGGCATCCGCCGCCTTGGTCTGCCCCATCGGGCGCACGACCGGCGAGCCCGATACGAGCACGCTGGAGGCCCGGCCGTTGTAGGCGACCGGCACGTGCCGGTAGTTGGGAAGCAGCGCCGGCATGTCCGGCCGGAACATCTTGCCGACGTTGGTGGCGTGGTTGATACCCGAGTAGAAGTCGACGAACGCCCCGATCGGCATCGGCAACAGCATGTCCACCGCGACCACCGGTACCACCGCCGCCTGCCGCAGCCGGGCGTTGTCCCGAAGACGCTTGGAATCCTCGTCGAAAAGCTCGACCAGCGCCCGCCGCAGCTCGCTGGCCTCGTCCGGCTCGATCTCGAGGTCGCCCTGCGCCAGCGCCAGATTCTCCGGCACCAACCCCTCGTCGATGAGCACCGAAACGTTGATCGCCCAGTTCCCGATCCGGGTCAGCACAGCCTCCGCGTCGTCGATAAGCCCAACGCCGAGGGGGACGTTCTGAATCGTGAAGGGGCTCCCCGGTGGAACTTCCAGCCAGGTTCGGAGGGACGCGGGAACGATGTGCATCAGTCGATATCCAGGCCGGCGCGCGCAAGGGTTTCGAGCGGCTCGCTTACGGAGCATGACCCGAAACCGACCAAATAGTCGCGGGTCTCCTCCAGGTCGGCCAGGCCGATGCTCCAGTCGTGTAGGCGCAGCCCCTGGTCGGTGAACTCGAACGGGCTCGGCGAGTCGATATCGAGGATCCCGGCGAGCTCGCGTACCGAGAGATCGTGAGCGAACGAGCAGGCGGCGGCGGCGAAAACCGGCACGAAGCCGTGCATCCGCACGCCGAGCTCGGAATCCCGGTGCGGGAAGGCATGGTGCAGCCCGGCCGTGAGCTTGAAGCCGAGCCCGAGTTGCGTCGCGCCCTGGATGAAGGCGGCGACCCGTTGCGAACTTGGGAACGCGGCGGCGTTCTCCCCCCCGGTCCGGGCTTTGACGTTGACGGCGTCGGTCTCCGCGGCGGCCGCCATCGCATCCGGCTGGCCCTCGTCCCACGGCAGCTCGACGAAGAGGTCGACGCCGGAGAAGCCGTTCAGATCCCGGATCCACGCCGGGGCGTGCTCGTTATCGGGCAGCCGGGTCTCGAACGCCTCGATGGCGGCGAACACCTCCGCTCGCGCTTCAAACGCGCTCATGCCGAGCGCATCCGCTTCGAGGCCGGCCTCCCAGGCGTCCCGGTCGGCGCCGCCGCGGCCGATGGCGGCGATCGGGATCGGCTCGACCGGGATGGCGTCCTCGAGCAACTTCGCCAGCTCGTCGAGCTGCGACGTGCGTACGGCGAACCTGCCCAGGATCCAGGCCTCAGCGCCTCCGCGGTACCGGATATAATGCTCGAGAGCCGACGCGAGTTCGAGTTTGGCCGGCGGGAAGACTCCGGCATAGTCGATGGCACGCGTAAGCAATGCGGCGAGCGCGCGATTCATCCGCGTCATTCTACTTTCGGCGCCGAAGCCGGCAAGAGAGCTGCCCAGCACGAAGACCCATGAAAGTATTGATAGCCGACGACGATCCCATCATCCGCCTCGATTTGAAGCAGATGCTGGAAAACCTCCAGTACGAAGTGGTCGCCGAGGCAGGCGACGGCCAGCAGGCCGTCAACCTGGCCCGCGAGTCCACGCCGGACATTTGCATTCTCGACGTCAAGATGCCGGTGATGGATGGCATCGAGGCCGTCTCGATCATTACCGAAGAGGAGATCGCGCCAACCATCCTGCTCACCGCGTACTCCGACAAGGAGCTCGTCGACCGCGCCAAGGAGGCCGGCGTATTCGCCTATTTGGTGAAGCCGTTCAAACCGAGCGACCTACCGCCGGCGATCGAGGTGGCCCGCAGCCGGTTCGAGCAGAACCGGGTTCTCGGCAAGGAAGTTTCGAACCTCCAGGAAAAGCTGGAGGCCCGCAAGCTTATCGACCGGGCCAAAGGAATCCTGATGGACGAGCAGAAGGTCAACGAGGCCGAAGCCTACCGGCGCATCCAGCTCCAGTCCATGAACCTGCGGAAGACGATGAAGGAAGTCGCCGAGGCGATCATCCTGGCAAAGTCGATTTAGCCCGTCGGCGCCGGCGGAGGAGTCCGACCAAACCCAACCCGAGCGCGGCCAGCGAAGCCGGTTCCGGTGCCGCGTAAACTGCGATGCCGACAGGGCTAGACGAATTGTTCAAAGCAAATGAGCCGAGCGGCCCTAAGCCGAAGGATGCTCCTCCGTCATACCGCTCGACGATGTCTACCAACCCGCCCCCGTTTTCAAGCGAGTAGAGCATGCCGTTGTGGCCAACCGCCAAACCGGATGAGAAAAATCCCTGGGTAACGAACTGACTGGCGATCACGTTGCCGTTGCTATCGAACTTGTAAATCCCGAAGTTCGCGCCATCGAAGCTGTTCCCGTATACAAATGATTGACCCCCGATCTGGGCCGAAGCGATCCCATTGAAGTCGAGTCCGGAGACAATGTTGGCCACTTGCCCATGAATCGTCCCGTCGGCGTTGAGCTGATACTCGTGGATCCCGCCGCCTATCGCTGACGTACTGGCCGTCGGCACCCAAAGGATGTCACCCCGTGCGCTAGAGGAAGTTATCGTCCCTCCAAAGGCGAACAAGCCGCTGGAAATCGAAAAGTCGCCCAATAAGTTGCCCGAAGCGTCCAAGGTCCAAATGCTTGAATTCTCGTTCGATCCTCCTGTTCCGTTGCCGTAATCCGTCGCTATGTAATTGCCGCCGAACTGCAACACCGAGTATAGAGAATAAGGGCCGGCATTGAAGATCGTACCATCGTAGGCTCCAGTGCTAAAATTGAATTTTACGATTCTTGAGAAGAGCGCTCCGTTAAATGGAATAACGTCGGTTACGTAAGCGTCTTGACCGATGACGTTTACACTCCTTGGGTCAGTGAGGTATCCCGCGCCAAACGCTCCGAGATAATTACCGGTGGATGGATCGTAGCGCTCGACCTGGGCCTGATGCACAGATGTGCCGTCGCCTTGATCTGCGACGAGCATCAGCTCTGGCGAGGAGTACTGGGCCGCTGCAAGGCCGATACAGCCGAACCCCGCGATGAATGTGATTACTCTTAGTTCTTTCATTTCTAGTTCTCCAGTTGAATCAGTGCTGCCGGCGGCGCACGATGAGCGCTACCACGCCGGCGCAAAGAAAAGCGAGAGGCAACGGCTCGGGAGCCGGGGTCACGAAGATCGGATCCATCAGAATCCCGGAGCCGATCTGACCCATGTAGGCACCCGTCTCGTTATTGAAACGATCCACCACCCCTCCGCCATAATCCGCGAGGTACTCCACCCCGTTCTGGTCGCATGCCAGGCCGCGCCCGATGCGTGCGAAACCGCCGGCAAGGTTGCCCATGTAGGCGCCGGAAGTGCTGTTGAAGCGGAGAATCTGATTGTTGCCGCCGTCGAATATGTCGGCAACCCCGTTCGGATCGATCGAAATGCCGTACGGGAACGCCATCATGCCGCCGCCCAACGTGCCGCCGTAGGCGCCGTTGGCGGCGTTGAACCGAAAGACATTGCCGGACGCCGAGTCCGTCACGTACAACTCGTTGTTGGCGTCCAGAGCCAGACCGAACGGGCGTTGCGCAAAGCCCTGCGCCAGCGTCCCCATGTAGTCACCCGTCGCGCCGTCGAAGCGGATCACGTCCGATCCTCCTGCGTTGGCCGCATACACGACCCCGTTCGAATCGACGGCCAGCCCAAGCGGCTGATCCAGGAACCCACCGCCGAACTGCCCCTCGTATGCGCCGTTAAAGGCGTTAAACCGAAGGATCTCACCCTTCGCGTAATCGGCAACGTAGAGGTTGTTGTGGTTATCCATTACGATCCCGGTGGGATCCTGAAGAAAACCAACACCCCAGCGGCCAAGATAATTACCGCTGAACTGGTCGAATACCTTTATGCTCGCGTCGCCATCGTCGGTGACGTATAGATCGCTCGCCCGCGCGCCACAGAAGGAAACAATAACGCCAAGCATGGCTGCTGCACGCAGGGGTACAGGCCGCATGCTCCGCCAAATCAAACTATCGAGGATCATTTCTACTCAGCCCTTCCACCAACAGATCAAACTCGCACACAATCAAAGTTGCTTGAGTTGAAACTAGTGCCTTACTAGGCTTTCACATCGTATCGCGGGTCGGATTAAGGCAGCTTCTCTTTCGGTGGTCGAAACCGCTCATCGCTGGTCGCGGAGCCGCGCCTGGTGGTCCCCGGCGCGTGAACCGGCTTCGAGTGGCGCACGATGGGACCTGTGATCCCGTTGGCATACACTATCGACAGAATGCGGTGTCGGTACTACCACGTGCCCCTCGATATGCCGCCGACTTGGGGCCAGGTGACCGGCTTCGGGATGGATGAGCCCGCGTTCGAGTGGGTTCAGCCAGGCGATTGGTGGCAGCTCATGCTAATCGCGTTCTCCGGCATGCTCACCGTCAACGGGACGCCCGCCCCGTTCGATGCCCGGTCCCTGCTGATCGTGCCGCCGTCGGCGCGTTGCCGCTTGGACCGAACCGGCGGCCCTTCCATCACTCAGTTCTGGCTCAAGTTCCGCCCGCACAAAGACGGTCAGCTCAAAATGGCCCTCCCCCAAATCAGGCAACTGGGCGATGCCTACAATCTGTATGAGAAGCAGCTCTCCGAAAGCTTCGATCTCCTGCCCCTCACGCGCGTCAAGACGGAGGTTTGCGGCTGGAACATTCTTTGGTCGGTGGCTGAGAACGCAGCCGTCGTTGCCGAAGACCCCATCGTTGGCCGTGTCGAGCAGATCATCAAGGCCGATCTCGGCCGCGCGATCACGGCGGAATCCCTGGCGAAGGAGGTCGGCGTCTCGAGTGCTCAACTCACTCGCGTCGTTCGCGAGCACTTCGGCCAAGCGCCGGCGGAATACATTCGCACCCTCCGGATGCAGCAAGCCTGCATCCTGCTAATCAACACCGATCGACCGGTCAAGGAGATCGCGGCACGGCTAGGTTATTCCGACCTTCAGCGGTTTAACAAGGCGGTCCGAGAGGTCTTCGGCTGCTCCCCGCGCGCGCTACGCGAGCGCCAGCCGGACTTGGCGCTTTACATGCGCTTCACCGAAGAGGAAAGCCATGCGCAGGCTATCGCCAAGGCCAAGCCGCCGGCGCACCTCAAGCCCTGAAGGGAACTACGGCGTGCCGCTCGGCAGCTTCACCGCAAACGTCGCTCCCCGATCCGAGGGTTCGAGCCACACGTCGCCGCCGCGCGCCTGAACGAGCCGCTTCACGACCGCCAATCCGATTCCGAACCCGCCGAGCTCGCGGTTTCGGCTCGTGTCGCCGCGTGAGAAGCGGTCGAAGAGCGTCTCCTTCAGCGCCTCCGGGATTCCCGCGCCTTGATCGGCCACCCACAGGGTCCCGAATTGATCGTCGACGGTCGCCCAAAGGCGTGTCTTGGTTCCCGAGTCCGAGTGCTTCAACGCGTTGGAAAGGAGGTTGTCGAGGATCGAATCGCACTCCTCGGCCCGGATGACCACCTTGGCGCAGGGGATCTCCCCCACCTCCAATTCGATCCCGGCCTTGCTGTACCGGTCGAGCCAACGGGCCTGGGCGCTTTCGAGCACCATCTCGAGCTCGACGGGCGAAGGCTGCACGACCGGCGCCGAGGCGGACAGCAACAGCCCTTCCACGAGCCGCGACAGCCGTTCCGCCTCCGCCAACGAGACCTCCAGCGTGTGCCGGTAATCCTCCGGCTTTCGGGCCCGGAGGAGCGCGGTCTCGATTTGACCGCGGATGACGGTCAGCGGGGTGCGAAGCTCGTGGGCGGCATCGGAAACGAACCGCTCCTGGCGCTGCACGGAAGCCTCCAGCAGCTCCAAGAACCGGTTGAGGTGCCGGGCGACAACCGCGAATTCCCCGGCCCCGACCAGGGTGAGCCGGCGAGACAGGTCGGTGGCGGAGAGCTGCTCGGCCTGCTCGGCGAGCTGGGCCAGGGGCTCGAACGTGGACCGCGACGCCGTCCAGGTGACGACGCCGGCGGCGACGACGAGAAACGCCCAAAGGTAGACGAGGAAACCCCGCTCCCGGTCTAGTTGGGCCTGCTTGCTGGACCAGGGCAGCGCCACGACTATGAGATGCCCGTCCGAGTCGTTCCGGGCAAAGAAGGTCGCCTGCTGCTTCTTGAACGCCTTGAGCCCGTGCCCAGAAACGGGCTCCAACACGAGCGAGCCCGCGAAGTCGAGGAGTTCGTTGTTCTTGTCGAACACGGCGATCGAGATCGACGGGTTGGGGATCGTGAGCTCGGACCAGTTCGCGTTCAACGGCCGCTCGTGGTACACCTCGATCGCCTGCTGGGCGGCCGGCCTGAGCACGTCGAAGCTGCGCTGGATTTCGAACCGGCGCAGAAATACGCCGGCGACGTAGAACATCAACGCCAGAATCACGCCGCTATAGAGCGCGGCCAGCAGCGAGAGACGAAGTCGATGGGTGGCGGGCTGGAAAGGGATCCGCACGCCTACGCCTCGGGTGGCTCGTCCGGGCTCTCGCTCAGCATGTAGCCTTTGGCGCGCACGGTTTGGACCAGCCGGGGCAAGCCTCCCCGCTCGAGCTTGGAGCGGAGGTACGAAATATAGACCTCGACGAGGTTGGCGTCGCGCTCGCCGTCGTCCCACACGCGCTCGAGCATCGTCGCCTTGGAAACTGGCTCGCCCATGTGCCGCCCGAGCAGCTCGAGCAGTGAAAACTCGGTTGCCGAGAGGAACACCTGGCGCCCGTTCCGCGTGACCCGGCGCGAGATTAAATCGATATGCAGGTCGGCGCACGAGATGCTCGTGGCATCCGCTTTGCTCCGCCGAAGAAGGGCGCGAACCCGGGCGAGCAGCTCCTCGAGCCTGAACGGCTTGGCCAGGTAGTCGTCGGCGCCGGCGTCGAGCCCTTTCACTCGGTCGTCCACGCCCGCGAGGGCGGTGAGCATCAGCACCGGCGTATCGACCTTGGTGCGCAGCCTGCGCAGGAACTCGAACCCGTCCATGCCCGGCAGCATGGCGTCGAGCACGACCAGATTGGGCTGGAGCTTTTCTGCCTCGGCAAGCCCCTTTTCCGCCCGGTCCGTTACCGTGACGGTATAGCCATTCTCCTCCAGCGCCTGGCGCAGGAAGTCCGAGACGGCGGCCTCATCCTCGACGACTAGGACCTTCACAACACCCCATGTTAGATTGTCCGGTCACGCCGCCGCGACCCTTCGCGCCCCGTTTGGGGTTTAGAAAGCTCCAAGCGCGGGCGTCAGTCGGTGCGGATTGCGATTCGGTTCTCGGTGTCGTCCGAGTAAATGAGAATCGTTTGCTTCTCCACGATGCGATAGCGGAGCTTGGCCGCCCCCGCGATCTGGTCGAGCGCGTACTTGAGCGTCGTGTCCTGGAGGAAGGCGTCCATCTTGAACGTCGGCACGCTGCCGTCGACGGTGATCGGAATGCCCGCTTCCTTGGCGATCGTGGCAAACACCTTGCGAATGTCGGTCTTGGCGAGCCGCGTGGTGACGTGCTTGGTCTTGAGGGTGGTCTGGGTAACCGGTGGGGGCCCGTCCTGGATCGGCGTCGGCGCCGGGTCCTTCGGCCTGGCCTGATTCGTCGGAGTCGCCGGGCCCGTGTCGTTGGAGACGTAGTAGATCCCGTTCTGCTTCTCGGCCTTGAGCTTGGCGAGGTGGCAGATGATCGCCAGCGCCTCGTCGAAGTCGACCTTGTCGAGGGAAAGGAAGAGCGCGAACCGGATGTTGGGTTCGAGCACGTAGTTCTGCTTCACCTGGCCGAAGAGGTCGTGAAGCACGGTGCGGACGTCGGAGTTGTTCGCGGCGACGGAGACGATCGTCGTGGTGGTCGGCGTGGTCGGGTTCTGGTCGGCCGTGGAGGCGCCGCTCAGTCCGGCGAGACCGATGGCGAGGGCGAGAAGGATCGAGTTTCGGGTTTTCATGGCTGGTTGGTCTTGGATAAGTTCGAGGCTCTACGAGCGATAGACATGGACGGCGCCGGTGCCGGGCTTGAGGTGGTGCAGGCTCCAGTGATGCTTGGCGGCCGGCTTGCGGTGCCATTTCTTGCGGGGCGCAGCCGCGTCTCCTCTCCCCTCGGGAGAGGTCCTCGCAGCATCGGCTGCGAGGGGTGAGGGCGTCTTCGCCGAACCCGCGTCTCCTCTCCCCTCTGGAGAGGTCCTCGCAGCATCGGCTGCGAGGGGTGAGGGCGCCTTCGCATCGCTGGCGAGGGGTGAGGGCGTCTTCCCCAAGCCCGCGTCTCCTCTCCACTCGGGAGAGGTCCCCGCGGCGGAGCGCGCGGGGGGTGAGGGCGTCTTCGCATCGGCTGCGAGGGGTGAGGGCGCCTTCGCATCACCCACGGCGGAGCCGGCGAGGGGTGAGGGCGCCTTCGTGTCCACCACGGCAGTGTTCACAGGCGGTTTGAGGAGGGTCGACGTCGGCGGAGCGGGGTCGGCCTTCGGCTTGGAACTCGTGTTCGTCGCTACGACTTCGGAAGCCTTCGGTCCCAGAAGGCCGGCCGGGTTGCGCGAGATGTATGTCATCCCGACCAAAACGAGCGCCAGCACGCCGCAGTAGATGATCGGCTTGGTGAGCAGCGGCTTGGTCGGATGTTGCGAGTGGGATTGAGGCTCGGGCTCGGGGTCCTCGTCCACGGTTCGGGCGCGGATTTGGGCGATCAGGGCTTCGGATGGCTTAACGTCAACCACGGCGCGGACGTCCGTATGCTCCGGCATATCGCGCTCGCCGAGCATGCCCTGGAGCGCCGCCTTGCGGTGATCCAAAAAGCTTTTACACTCGGTGCACTCGGCAACGTGAGCGCCTAACTGGCGCAGCGCCTCGGAGGAAAGGCCCTCCCCATTTAGGTACCGCCCGATCTGTCCGCGGGCAATCTGACACTCGAAGTCTTGAACCGGCATGCTTGACAATCCTCTTTAGGTTTTGAACCCCAGTAGGAATGTCGGGAAGTCTTCGAAAATCTTGAGGGGTGAACTACCAGCCGCGGCCGGCCATCAGCTCGCCGGGGGCGATCGAGCTCACGTTGATCCCCACCATCGGCTCGCCAAGGTTCTTGCTGATCTCCGCCAGCCGCCTCGGATCGTTGTGGAAGAGCACCGACTCGACGATCGCCTTGGCCCGCTTCTCGGGATTGCCGGACTTGAAGATGCCCGATCCCACAAACACCGTTTGCGCGCCGAGCTTCATCATCAGCGCGGCATCCGCCGGAGTTGCGATGCCGCCCGCCGAGAAGTTCGGTACCGGAAGCTCGCCCTTCTCGTGCACTTCCTTGACCAAATCATAGGACGCCTGGTGGTTCTTGGCGAGCACGAACAGCTCGTCCTCGCGCGCGTTTTGCACCTCGCGAATCTGGCTCATGATCGTCCGCATGTGGCGGACCGCCTCGACGACGTCGCCGGTGCCGGCCTCTCCCTTCGTGCGGATCATCGCCGCGCCCTCGGCGCAGCGCCGCAGTGCCTCGCCTAAATTGCGCGCGCCACACACGAAGGGCACCGTGAAGCGGTGCTTGTCGACGTGGTTCTCTTCGTCGGCGGGGGTGAGGACCTCGCTCTCGTCGATGAAATCGACTTCGAGCGCCTCGAGAATCTCAGCCTCCATGAAGTGGCCGATGCGGCACTTGGCCATGACCGGAATCGAGACCGCCGCTTTGATTTCGAGGATCATCGCCGGGTCGCTCATACGGGCCACGCCGCCGTCACGCCGAATATCGGCGGGAACGCGCTCGAGCGCCATCACTGCGACAGCGCCGGCATCCTCGGCGATCTTGGCGTGCTCGACGTTCACCACGTCCATGATCACGCCGCCCTTCAACATCTCGGCGAGGCCGACTTTCTCGCGCCATGTCTTGGTGGCTTTCTTCGACGACGGCGGGTTCAGAACTGTACTCATGGGAACAGGTTCATTATATCTGCGGCGAACCTGACCTAACCTAACAGTTCGACCCGAACTTGACGGTCAGTTTCGGGATTGTTATGCAATCGGCTTCCACAGCCATGCCAGGGCTCAGCGAGCTCCCCGACCGTGCCACGGCTCAGCGAGCCGTGTCCGGGCGCCCTCCGAGTACCATGAATGGCAATGCCACTCCTGCCACTTCTCGTCCCCGCCCTCCTGCTTCTCGCGGCCGCGCCGCCCCAACACGGCAAAACCCCCAAGCTCGGCATCAAGGACATCAAAGTCGGTAAAGGCGCCGCCGCCAAGGCCGGCGACACCGTCAGCGTCAACTACACCGGAACCCTCACCGACGGCAAGGTCTTCGATTCGTCCGAGAAGCCGGGTCGAACCCCGTTCGAGTTCACCCTCGGCGCCGGCCAGGTCATCAAGGGTTGGGACCAGGGCGTGGCCGGGATGCGCGTCGGCGGCACCCGAAAGCTGACGATCCCCTACCAACTCGCTTACGGCGAGCAGGGCCGCCCGCCCGTCATTCCGCCCAAGGCGACGCTCATCTTCGTGGTCAAGCTCCTCAAGATCGTCCACCACGGCAAGTAAGGCATGCAACTCGCGCTCGCGCTGATCGGGGGTCTCGTCCTCGGCGCGGCTCTGGGTGTGGCCCTCTACTTCGCCGCCCGTTCCAAGGCGGCGCAAACCCAAAGTCAGCTCGCGTCCGAGAAGAGCCGGTTAGAAGGCGAGCTGACCCAGGTCACCGGGTTGCGCGAGCAGCTTCAAGGCAAGGAGACCGAGATCGGCGACCTGCGCGGCCGGCTCTCTGCCATGGAAACCGCCAAGGCGGAAGCCGAAACCCGCGCCCGGGCCGCCGAAGCCTCCAAGGAGGAGCTGATCGAAGCCGAACGGCGGAACTTCGAGGAGCAGAAGAAGCTGCTCGCCGACGCCGAGCGCATCCTCGGCGAGAAGTTCGGGGTGGTGTCCTCCAAGACCCTGGAGACCGCGACCGAGCAGTTCTTGAAGCTTGCCAACGAGAAGTTCGAGGGGACCACTAAGGAGTCCAAAGCCGGGCTCGAGAAGCACAAGGTCGAGCTCGAAGCGATGGTGAAGCCGCTCTCGGAGGGCCTGGAGAAGCTCGACAAACACAACCGGGAGCTCGAGGAGAAGCGCGCGTCGGCGTTCACCCACCTCGAGAAGGAGATGCAACGCCTGTCTGAGGGCACGGGCCAGCTCGCCAACGCGCTGCGGAAGCCGGCGACGATCGGGAGCTGGGGTGAGGACACCCTCACCCGCATTCTCGAGAATGCGGGGCTCCAGGAAGGCCTGAACTTCGAGGTCCAACATTCGACCGACGACGGGGAAGGACGTCTCCGCGCCGACGTGGTCGTCCATCTGCCCCACGGCCGGGACTTCGTGATCGACTGCAAGACCCCGCTCAACGCCTTCACCGAGGGGATGAACGCCCCCGATGAAGAAACGCGGCGCGAGCGCTTCGCCCAGCACGCCAAGCTGGTCCGCGACCACGTGAAGCAGCTCTCGACCAAGGCGTATTGGGAGCGCTACCCCTCCGCCGACTGCGTGATCATGTTCCTGCCGACCGACGGCGCCTTTTTGGCCGCGGTCGAGGCCGATCCGGCCTTGATCGGCGACGCGCATCGGGGCAAGGTGTACATCTCTAACCCGTCGACGGTCATGAGCATGTTGCACGTGACCGGCTTCGTGCTGCGTCAGGAGCGGCTGCACGAGACGGCGAAGGAGGTTCAGGCCGCGGGGTCCGAGCTCTACCGGCGGCTCATCAAGTTCACCAAGGACTTCGGCGACCTCGGCCGCCATCTGAATATGGCGGTCGGCAACTTCAACGAGGCGGTCGGCTCATTCGACTCGCGCGTGCTGCCAGCCGCCCGGCGCATGAATGAACTGGGCGGCGGTGGCGACCCGGTCAACGACGTCGCGCTGGTGGAATCCACCCCGCGGCCCCTCGCTTCGCCCGAAGCGACGCTGCCTTTCGAGGACACGCCCGCACTCCCCAAGCGCAAGCGGTAACCGTATTGGGCGCGGGCTTCCAGCCCGCGCTCCATATAGAATCCACCTTCACATGAAATTCACCGACGGCTACTGGATGATGCGCTCGGGCGTGCAACCGCACTACGCGGCGGAGGCGTACGAGGTCGAGCAGGTCGGCGACACCCTCGTCGTCCACGCCCCCACCCAGCACATCACCAACCGAGGTGCGACCCTCACCGGCCCGCTTCTCACCGTCACCCTCTCCGCCCCGATCGAAGGCGTGATCAGGGTGAGCGTCGTTCACTTGGCCGGTCAAGTCGATCGCGGCCCGAACTTCGAGGTTCTCGAGGACCCGAGCCATACGCCGCAAATCTCCATCACAAAGGACCACGCGGAGCTCACCAGCGGACCGCTCACCGCCCGAATCGGCCGCAAGGGCGGCTGGTCGCTCGAGTTCTTCGCCGATGGCAATCGCATCACCCACAGCCCGTCCCGCGGCCTCGGCTACATGCGCGTCGACGGCGAGGGCGCCTTCCTCCACGAGCAGCTCAAGCTCGACGTGGGTGAGAACGTCTTCGGCCTCGGCGAACGGTTCTCCGCCTTCGTCAAAAACGGCCAGGTCGTGGAGATCTGGAACAAGGACGGCGGCACCGGCAGCGAGCAGGCATACAAGAACGTCCCGTTCTATCTCACCAACCGCGGCTACGGCGTCTTCGTCGATACCCCCGGGCCGGTCAGCTTCGAGGTCGCGTCCGAGAAAGTCTCCGCCGTGCAGTTCAGCGTTCCCGCGGAAACCCTCTGCTACCACGTGATCTACGGACCCGAGCCGAAGAAGGTGCTCGAGCGCTACACCGCCCTCACCGGGCGTCCGGCGCTTCCGCCCGCTTGGTCGTTCGGCCTCTGGCTCTCCACCTCGTTCACCACCGACTACGACGAGAAGACGGTCACCGGCTTCATCGAGGAGATGGCGCGCCGGGACCTGCCGCTGCATGTCTTCCACTTCGACTGCTTCTGGATGCGCGAGTACCAGTGGTGCGACTTCCAGTGGGACCCGCGCGTTTTTCCCGATCCCCCCGGCATGCTCGAACGCCTCAAAGCGCGCGGGCTCCGCATCTGCGTGTGGATCAACCCCTACATCGGGCAGAAGTCGCCGCTGTTTGCCGAGGGCGCCGCCAAGGGATTCCTGCTTAAGAAGCCTAACGGCGACGTCTGGCAGTCCGACCAGTGGCAGCCGGGGATGGGCATCGTCGACTTCACCAACCCAGCCGCCAAGGATTGGTACTGCAGCCACCTCGAGCGGCTCATCGACACGGGGGTGGACGCCCTCAAGACGGACTTTGGGGAGCGGATCCCCACCGATGTGGCCTGGCACGACGGCTCTGACCCGATGCGCATGCACAACTACTACACGCAGCTCTACAACGGAGCGGTGTTCGAGATGCTGGAGCGCAAGCGCGGCCCCGGCGAGGCGGTGCTATTTGCGCGTTCGGCCACCGCCGGCGGCCAGAAGTATCCGGTCCACTGGGGCGGCGACTGCTACTCGGACTTCCCCTCGATGGCCGAAAGCCTGCGGGGCGGGCTCTCCCTGTGCCTGAGCGGCTTCGCATTTTGGAGTCACGACATCGGCGGCTTCGAAGGTCTGCCGCCCGCCGCGATCTACAAGCGCTGGGTGGCGTTCGGACTCCTTTCGTCGCATTCCCGGCTGCACGGCAGTTCCTCGGTCCGCGTGCCGTGGGCCTACGACGAGGAGGCGTGCGACGTGCTCCGCTTCTTCACCAAGCTCAAGTGCCGTTTGATGCCATACCTTTACGATGCGGCGGTGGTGGCGCATCAGACGGGGGTGCCGGTGATGCGGCCGATGCTGCTGGAGTTCCCGGACGACCCCGCGTGCCACACGCTCGATCGGCAATACATGCTGGGTGACTCGCTCTTGGTGGCCCCCGTATTTTCCGAATCCGGCGAGGTCGAGTTCTACCTGCCCGCCGGGCGCTGGACGTCGCTGATCACCGGCGAAGTCGTCGAGGGCGGGGGCTGGCGCCGCGAGACGCATGGGTTCATGAGCCTTCCGCTGTATGTTCGCCCGGATACGGTGCTGCCGCTCGGAGGAATTGACGATCGGCCGGACTACGACTTTGCTCTGGGAACAAGCTTTGAGCCTTACGAGATCGAAAACACGGAATCCGTGGCCGGCCGGGTAGCGGATGCAAAGCGGCGGATGACTGAACTCATGGCGTCGACCGTGGCCGGCAACTAAGCGAGGTTTGACGCCGGGCTTAGTCCGCAGAAGCGCCGCATCGGTCAAACTGTAGCCGGCGTGAGTGAACCTTCCGGAAGACGGCGCAGCGCGGCACCGACTCTGCAGGATATCGCCAACGAGGCGGGGGTTTCCGCCATGGCCGTCTCCGTCGTCCTCAACTCGTCCGCCTCCTCAACCCGCGTCTCCGACGCGACTCGCGCCCGCATCATCGAGGCGGCCAAGAAGCTCAAGTACCGGCCCAACGCGGTCGCCCGCGGTCTTCAGCGGCGGCGCATGGATACCATCGGCGTGGTTGGCGTGGTAGACAGCGAGGAGATCAACGTCTACTTCCTGGAGCTCCTGAACGGAGTGATCAAGGGGGTTGACGAGCACGGTCAGAACCTCATGGTCTTCTCGATCCACAACTGGTCCGAGGACGAGAACCGGATCGCCTCCTTCTGCGATGGCCGGGTGGATGGCATGCTCCTGCTCGCGCCGCGCCCGACCCCGCACCTGGCCCAGCTGCTGCCCCACCACACTCCGATCGTCGCGATCCACAACAACGCCGAGCTGCCCGGCGTGCCGAACATTTCGACCGACAGCGAAGCCGGCGCCGTCGACCTGATGCAGTACCTGATCGGCTTCGGCCACCGGCGGATCCTTCATATCGCGGGCCCGGTCGAGGTAACCGACGCGAAGCAGCGCGTGTGCGGGTACAAGCGGGCGCTCAAGGAGGCGGGGATACCGTTCGAGACCGAATTCGTCGTCCACGGCGCTTACACCTACAGCTCGGGGCGGGAGTGCATGGAGGCGTGGCTGAAGGCGCATGAGGGGGCCGAGCTTCCGACCGCAGTTTTCGGCGCCAACGACGCGATGGCGGCCGGCGCGATCGAGGCGCTGACGGACGTCGGGTACTCGATCCCTGGCGATGTCTCCGTGATCGGGTTCGACGACTCGCTGATGGCCCGCGTCTGCAACCCTCGATTGACCACGCTTCGGCAGCCGCTTCGAGAGATGGGCCAGCGCGCGGTCGATATTCTGCTGCGAGAGATCGACACGAGCACGACCCCGCCCTCGGAGGTCTTCCCCACCGAGCTCGTCATCCGCGACTCCGTCGGCCCCGCCCGGACGACGACGATAAAGATCTAGGAGCGCAAACGAGTCT
>DATGIR010000257.1:0-6109 GCA_035295605.1 Fimbriimonadaceae bacterium
GAGCTCGAGGCGGCCAAGGCTAGCACCAACACGTCCGACGTGAACCTGATGACCAAAGAGATCGAGGATATGGTCTCCCAGCTTCAAAGCCGCAAGGACGGCCTCACCCAGGAGCTCGACGGCGCCGAGCGCGAGCTGGCGCGGCTTAGGGAGGAGAAGAGGGGCGTACAGCCGACCATGCCCGGGCCGGTCTCCGTCATCCGCAACAATGCCATCGAACTTCTAAACGAAAAGCTCTCGGTGGCGCACGAGCAGCTCGAGGCGAAGAAGCGCATCTACCTTCCCAACTCCCGGGAGGTTCAGGAGATCCAGGACACGATCAACTCGCTGGAGGCGGACCTGGCCGCGGCCAAGGCGGAATCGTCGCACGTGCAGGACCGCGTTACCCAGCCGAACCCGATCTACCAGCAGGTTCAGGGTGCGATCATTACCGCCACCACCCGGGTGGACAGCCTCAAGGGTCAGCTCGCCGACGTCACCTCGCAACTGGCGACCCAAAAGGCCAAAGAGGCCAAACTCCCCGCGAACGAGCGAAAGATCAACGGCATCATCCGCGAGCGGGAGCTCACCGAGGTCAAGTTCAAGAGCATCGGCGCCGCGCTCGACACCGTCGAGAACCACATCAACGCGGCCGCGATGCCCGCCGTCGTTTTAAGCCGGCCAACGATGCAGTTCGTGAAAGACCCGGTCGAGCCGAATATCCCCCGAACGATCCTCATCGGCGTGCTCGCCGGGCTCGCGCTGGGCGCGATCTTCACCGCCGCCCGCGAGTCGGTCAAGCCGCTCGTCTTCTCCGCAACCCAGCTGGAACAGGCCACGGGCCTTCCCGTGGTCGCAACCATGCCGAGGCTGCCGGGCGGCGAGGTTCAGCGGCTCAAGACGCTCGTCAACGGCTCCCGTTTCCCACGCAAGAACTTTCACGATATGGCGTCGGTGGTCCTCGCCGAAAGGGAAACGCTGCCCAAGACGATCGTCGTGTGCGGCGTAGACGGCGACTCCGCGAGCTCGCTCGCCGCCGTGAGCTACGCGGCCGCGCTCGCCCGAGCCGGACTCCGGGTCACGCTGGTGGACGCAAACCCGTCCAAGGTCATCACCCGCTCGTTCGATATGGAGGGGGATAACGGAATCGTCGACTACCTGACCCAGGCCGCCCTTATCTCGCAGAAGGCGCTCGGCCAGTTCTCGATGCTGACCAAGCAGAACGACCAACTCGGCTGCAAGATCTGCGCGTACGGCGTCGCGGATGTGAGCACGCTGACCGACTTCAGCGACGACCGGGTCGCCGGAATCATCGAGGCGCTCAAACCCGAGAGCGACGTGCTCATCATCGAGACCGCGCCCTCCGGCCGGCAGCCGGACGCGGTGCGAATGGCGCGCCACGCGGACGAGGTGCTCGCCACCTTCGAGTCGGGCACGTCGAGCGACCGCTCGGTCGATACCCTTCGCGACCTGTTTGCGGAAGCCGGCGTCAAGAAGATGTCGATGGTCCTGACCAACACTCTCGAGCGCGTCGCGTAATTCCCCGACTTCAACCCCATGGGCTCCTTGACCGCTAAAGGCCGGAAGCAGCGAAGGTTGGTCCCCGCTTGGCTGTGGCCAATGGCAGGCGACACCGGAATCGAACACCCGGCGCTCTTGCAGGCCGGTTTGGGGCTTGTGTACATCTTCCTCGCACTTCTCTTTCTGCCCGACAACCTCTACTCGGTCCTCCGCTTCGTCATCCACCCGCTTTCGTTGGTCTGGCTGGCGATGGCGCTGCCGAAGATGTCCGGCCGGATCCGCTTCGCGTTCCCCTTCTACGCGCTGCTGCTCCTGCAGGTGTGGATGGTGATCTCGATGATCGCCACCCAGGTTCACGTCTACAAGCCGATCACGACCGGCGAGTATCTCTGGTTCCCCCTCGAGCTCGGCATGTTGTACGTTTTGGTGATCGGGCTCGGCGGCCTGATGCCGAACGTCACGCGCTACATCATCAACTTCTTCCTTCTGATCTGCACGGCTTCGGCGGGAATCGCCGTGCTCCAGGCTTTGCATGTGGGGCCGGCGATCTCGATCGCCAACGCATACGTCTACCGCTCGATCGAGGGATGGGACAACATCGAGGGAGTCCGCGCGTCGGGACTTTCGAACAGCCCGAACTCAAATCTATTGTCGCTTCTCGTCGCCGCGGGATTCATCGCGTATAAGTCGGCTCGGCGCGACCTTCGCTGGTACGACTACTCGATGTGGGGGCTGTTCCTGGTCGCCTCGTTTGTGGCGCAACACCGGTCGAGCATGCCGCTCGTCGCCCTCACGTTCGTCGTGACCACCTTCATCCTGTTCCGCCGCCGACCGCTCGCCGTCGGGGCCGTACTCGTAACGACCGCCGTGTTGTTCCTGGTAACGGCTACCGTCTTCAAGCACAACTTCGCGTACACATTCGAAACGACTTGGTCATCCCAGACTCCCCAACTCCGCAGCAGATTGGAGGAGGAGCGCCAAGCCTACGAATACTTCAAACTGTTCCCCATCACCGGCATCGGACCGTCGCCCTTTCCAGAGCAGTTCTCCGCCTACCCGACGAATGAGTTCGACATACGAGTGGAGAACCTGTATTACGCGATCCTGCTGACGCTTGGGATCCCGGGCCTGATTCTTGTTCTAACGACGTACGGCGGCGCTCTCTTCATCTCGCTGGCGTACAGCTTGAACCGTCGGCTTCCCCGGGACGCGCGGATTCTCATGATCGTTTGCGCGATGGGAGCCGTCAATCTCCTATGGAACGGCAACGTCATGGTGAACATTACGCAGTACCACGTCATGCCCTCGTACATGATTCTCCTTGCGATAGGTCAACTTGCCCTAACGCCCCGGGCCGCGTCGCGCCGGCTGCGCGTTAGCCCATACTTGCAAGCACGCGATCAACTGCCGAATCCGCTCGTACCTTATTGAACCGCCGCCGCCCCGATCAGAGCCAAAGATGACTCTTACCTACCGATGTCCTGTCTGAGGTTCTGATGGCGGATCTCGATCCGTCCGCAGGACAGTCCAAGTCCGGCGCCATCGTGCTTCAGGGCGGAGCACGCCTCATCGGCGTCGCCCTCCAGTTCTTCTTCATCCCCGCCTGCATCGGCTGGATGGGAAAGGACGGTTACGACGCTTACCTCTTCGGAGTCTCCGCGGCCGCGTTCATCGGCTTTGCCGACGTCGGGATCATGGTTGCCACCCAGCGCCACCTCGGGGAGGCGATGGCCACCGGGGACTTGGTAAGAGTAGCCACGCTCTATCGGTTCGCCAAGCGCGTCTACACGTGCCTGGCGGTTGTGGCCTTGGCTTTGTTCGTCCTCTTCTCCTGGCTGTTCGAGCATTACTGGCGAACCCGTGAGAACGATCCAAACGGACATTTGCTGGTCTACTGCGGGGTACAGGCCGCGACCCTCGTGCTGATGAATCCAGCGACGACGCTCGCCTACTGCCTGGGCCGGTTCCGCCAGGTCGCCGGAATCTTTGTGCTTCAGGGCGCGTTGACGCCTGCGGTGGGATTCGTCGTCGTCTCGATCTACAGGACGCCGCATTCGCTCGCGATTACGACGATGGCGGTCTCCTGCCTCATCGCCGTCCTGGCGTACTGGATCTGCGGGTCGCGGGCGCTGCCAAAGCCGGGGAAGTTATCGCGGTCGGAGCTTCGCGGAATCCTCCAACTCGGTGCGCGGGCATATCCCAGCACGCTCACGACGATCGTCGGCAACAACGCGGACCGGATCATGGTCCAGCGGGCCGGCATCGAGGGGAGCCTGACCAGCTATGGCGTTGCGAGCCGGGTCCCGGAACAGATCTACCAACTCCTCGCCCCCATCGGAAACACCGTTTATCCGGAACTAACGCGCCTCTCATCGACGGACGAGGTCGCGTTCACCCGCGCGATCGAACGAAACGTCCGCTTCACCTTGATGTTGGCGACATGCCTGGTGATGGTTCCTTGCGCCTTCACCGACTGCATTCTTAGGACATGGCTGAGGCAGCACTTCAACCTTTCGTTCGGCGCCGTTCTCGTGATGCCGATGATGGGGCTGTACCGGGCCTTGGAGCTCGTTTACAGCGTGATTTCGGCGGCCTTCTTTGCCAAGGGCGTGCCGCAGTACGTCCTTCCGTTTTCAATCTTCAATGCCTCTGCCACGCTACTCCTCACGGTGCCCGCCTACCGTTGGCACGGCATCGCCGGGGTTGGGCTCATGAACGCCGCCATCGACCTGGCTCAACTCGTCCCCATCGTCCTTGTGATGCGACGGTACGCCACACCACAAGTGAGCCTGCGCGAGCTTGCCAGCAGCTTCGCGTTGATCCTCGGCCTTTCGGGGCTCATAACGACCGGACTCTACTTCGGCGTCAACCGGCCACTGGCCACCTGGCACCCGATCATCGGCTTCTTCCTCGCCCCGCTGTGCGGGCTCGGCACGATCTTCCTGATGACGCGGCTGCACCTGTGCTCGGTGCCGGAACGCGTCGAGGCTCGGGCCCGGCACTTCCACCTCGGCCGGTTCCAGTTCGGCGCTTGGCTCTTGGGGCTCCCGAAGGTAACCTCGCCCTCGCCCTCGGCCTGACCGCAATGCCACGACCCAAGCTGCTGATGCTCGACCTGCCTTTCCACGAGCATTCGCGTTCGAGCGACTTCATGCTGGAGCTCCTTGGCCGGCGGTTCGACGTGGCCCGCGAGTACCTGTCGGCGCAGGACGACCCCGCCTGCCTGGCGGCGGTGCGAAAGCACAAGCCCGACGTCCTCGTGCTCTTTCAGATCGACTTTTCGCCGGCAGCCTTGACCGAGGCGAACGTGCCGACCGTGTGGGTGCCGATGTACGACAACATCAACCGCCAGTTCGACGACCGCTTTGTGGCGGCGGCCCGAATGCGGGAGTGCCTCTTCGTCTTGTCCCGAATCCATGCCGACCAGGCGACGTTCTGGAACCTTCCCCACCACGCCGCGATCTACTACCCGCCGATGGAGCCGGCGCCCGACTTCGACGTCGGCAACAACCGGGTGCTGTTCTGGTACCGCGGCCCGATTCAGCCCGCCGACGTCGCCGGCGCATTGACCTCGATTCCGAACCTGGAGGTCGTGATCAAGCACGACCCCGACCCCACCCACGTTCACGTGCGGAGGGACGACGGGGCGCTTGCTCCGCACGTCGTTGAGGTCTTCGAGGGCTTTCTGCCGAAGGCCGAATACGCGGCGCTCGTCGGCTCGTGCGGCCTCTACGTCGCGCCGCGCAAGGCGGAAGGGATCGGGCTCAGCTTCCTTGAGGCGATCGCCCGGGGCGCGGCGGTCCTCGCCTACGACGCGCCGACCATGAACGAGTACATGTCCCACGGCGTCGACGGTTGGCTGTTCGGCGACGGGCGGGTCGCGCCGATCGATGCCGGAAGCATCTCCACGGTTCGCGCCGCCTCCTATGAGCGGGCGTTAAAGGGCCGCGATGCGTGGTTACGGGGCGAGGACGCCGTGCTCGACTTCGTCACCGGCGCCTCCAAGCCCAACCTGGCCTCGAACTCGGCGCCGTTCAAAACCGGCGTCGTCGGCGCACTCAAGCGGCTTCGACGCCGCCGCTGACCGCCTTACCCTCGCAACCACGCCCGGCGCCGCGTGCCGCCCGCCCCGAACCGTAGGCGCCGGTAACGCCCGACGCCGCGTGCCGCACGCTAATAATTCTCGCTCAACACACGCAACAAATCGAAACCGATCGCACCGGTAAACGGATAGTCCGATGGATCCTCGACCAAACCGGCTCGAACCGGGTTTTGATAGACGTAGGCGGCTTGCTTCCTCCACTCCTCCGACTCTCCGATGATACGATCGTAGTAGCCTCGCTGCCAGCGGCACGGCACGCCTGCCCGCGAAAACCACCGCCCCGAGGAACCCTTAAAGTTCTCAATCGCTGCCTTGGAAGAGCTGACTTCGGTCTGTCCGAACACAAGCACGTGCATGTGGTCGGGCATGAAGCAGTAGATTGGCGCCAGGCAGGCGTGGCGGACTAAGGATTCCTCGAGGAGTCCGATGAGGGGGTCCACCAAGTCTGCGTTTGTGAAGCAGGGTTTTCGGCTCGCCTCGCAAAGGGTGTAGGCCGTACAAATCTGG
>DATGIR010000258.1:0-6163 GCA_035295605.1 Fimbriimonadaceae bacterium
GCTCATCGCGGCTTGCGCGAGCCCGAATCCGACCGTCCGAGTCCGCGCCGTCTGGTGCCTCGGGCTCGCCAAGGATCCCGCCGCCTACGAGACGATCCTCGCGCTTACCGACGACCCTGACGAGCAGGTGCGGTACGACGCCGTCCTCGCCCTCGGCAAGCTCGGCGACCCGCGCGCGATCGAGCCGCTCTACCGCATCGCCCTCGGGTACGACGTAACCCGACCGGCATTCGAGGCCATTTGGCAATTTGGCTTTACCGCTCTCGAAGCCGTCGAGGGGCTCTACAAGCTCGGCAAGGAACTCACGCGTCATGCCGCCGTCAATTGCGCCGGCGGGATGGCGGAGATGGAGCACTGCCACGAGCGGTGCGTCGCCCTTCTCCGGGCGGCCTGCAATGATCCGGTCGGAAGTATCCGCTCAGACGCACACTACTGGCTGAAAGAGTTGGGCATCGAGCCCTAAGACGTCGCCGTGGCGGACAACCGAAGGCTCCAGGCACGGGATCGAAGGATCGTCACGTAAGGGATCGCAAGCAACTCGACGAAAAGGCCGACGGCTCCGATAGCTCCCGGACGGCCGAAGGCAACGAGGGGCAGAAAAATCAGCGCGGCGAGGACGATCATCGGCTTGTAGCCCATGCCGATGGATACGCGGCCCCTCCCCAGGAGATACCAGTCTCCGACGATCATCAGCGCGACGTTTGCTGCGTTGAGCGCGAGCATCGCCGCGACCCACAGGCGAACACCGGGCGCGGCGAACTGTACGTACTCCAGGGCAATCGCCAGCGCCAGCCAGCTCCATAGGACCGAAGCCACCAGCGCCCTGAATCTGAGCTCGGGTGCCCCGCCCGGATAGATCAGCCGATTCAACCGCTGGCCGATACCCATGTCCAAATTGTATCGCGGCTTAGGCCGCGACCGGGCCCGGATCTCGCTGAGCGGCGTCCAGCCGCAGGCTCAAACGCCGCGCGTAACACGCGACCAACGGGAAAGCGCAAATCCCGATAGAAAGCCTGCCCCACTCACCGCCAAGGTGCATGAAGCGGGCGACGATCATGGCTAGCAAAAGGGCGGAAAACGTGACGGCGATCCATCGAGTCAATCGATCCAGTCGCCAAGCCGTACTCGAGAGGCGCTTCCAAAGGATGAGGTCCCCCAGAAACGAAAACAGCCACGCCCACAGCATCAGGGTGAGTTCCGCGATCGAGCCCTCGCCATAGGGCAGATAGATCACGCGGAGCATGCCCAGCCCCCACCCGAAGAACATGAGCGCGACGAGGCACCACGGAGCCCCCGTGAACCGCTCGGCCGGGTCGAGGATCCGCCTCACCCCTCAATTATAAGTCGCACCCGGACCCGCGTGACAATTCCAAACCGGGCCGTGACAAACCCCGCCGTGCGCCCCCAACCGGCTGAAAACCGCCGCATCATCAACCCGTGTTTTGCTTTGCCCGCTTGGGCGTGAAAGGGTGCGTACCTCTCTGTGTTGCCGTGGCCGGCCTCTCCCACGCCGGCCACGCGCAACCGCGCTACAGCCTGGACTACACCACCAGCTCAGGCGATTCGGCCGATCTTCTCATCTCCGCGACCACCACCGGCCTTCCCGCCGGCCAGGCGCTGATCACCGGCATCACCGGTACCTGGAGCGACGGCGTACACGTCCTCCCCGTCACCGGTTTCGCCACCGGCTCGGGCGACTTCGCCAGCCCGGACGGGCTCTACTCGCTGGACAACCTCCTCTACCTGCCGGCGCCGACCACCAACCCGTTCCGGCCGTCCGTGCTTGACACCCGCGGTTTCCTGGTCTACACCGCCGCCGGGGAGTTCGACCTGAGCGCCGGCCGCCCCTTCTCGCGGCAGTTCCAGGAGTCGCTCACCCTCACCGGCTCCAGCTTCGAGCGGCCCGACGTCGTCACCGTCTTCCACTTCGGAAGCCCGCCCGCGCCCGCCCCCGAACCCCTCACCCTCGGGCTGGGGGTGGCCGGGCTCGGAATGGCGGCGCGACGACGGCTCTTTATGAACCGAAGTTCAAAAGCATAAGAAGGACCTTTCGTTCGCGTAAGTAATCCATAAGATTCACCTCCTGCCTCGGTAATTCCGAGTACACGAACGCATTGAGTGATGCATACTTGAGGCGTTACTTCCATTGTGTTTAGTGGAGAGCGATGAGATACTGTATGTGGAGTGCGCTTCGCGCGCCTGCTTCGTGTTTGGCTCAGGGTCAAGCACAATTCGAGCTCAATTACTCGACGGTCGATGGCGGGTCGGCCGACCTTCTGTTCACCGCGCGCAAGGCGGGAATGCCGGTCGGCGAGTACCTGACCACTGACGTGGCGGGAACAATCGACGACGGCCAGTACTGGCTGGACAACACCCTCTATTTGCCACCGCCATCGACCGACCTTTTCCAACCGAGGTATCTCGATACATCTGGCTTCCTCCTGTTCACACAGAACGGCGAGTACAACGTGCGCGCGGAGTCCAACTTCACGCTCGGGCCGCGCCCGCTCGAGCAACTGTTTACACCCGATGGAGGCTCCAACCGAAACCCGAGCGATATTCTTCGCTTCGAGTTGGGTCCGCCCCCGGCGCCTACCCCCGAGCCCCCCACCACCTGGCTCGGGGTGGCCGGTATCGCCCCATGCTAGGCACCGGCCACG
Source organism: Fimbriimonadaceae bacterium (assembly GCA_035295605.1). GTDB lineage: Bacteria > Armatimonadota > Fimbriimonadia > Fimbriimonadales > Fimbriimonadaceae > DAIDHV01. The sequence goes on from DATGIR010000258.1 coordinate 2,661, forward strand.
GCTTCGATCGTCGCGGGAGCCTTGTTTGGGGTCCAAGCTCGGCACAGGCGATATCGGTAAGGCGCCGGGAACGCCGCCGCCGTATTCGTCTCCCGAAGCCGCTTCTGGCTTGGGCGGCGCCGTTAGTCGACGTTCTCAGCATCGCCGGCTGGCTCGGCGTCGCGCTCCTGGAGGGCGAGTCGGGCCTATGCCTCTTTGCGCCGGACGTGCGAACGCACGATGCGCCGTCTGACCCGTCGTAGAATATGGGCGGCGCCGTGTTTCCGCAGCCGCTCCACCTGCTCGTCATCTTCGCGGTCGTCTTGGTGCTGTTCGGCGGAAGGGACCTGACGTATCCGCCGGTTCGCCGGGTCTTAGGAATGCACCCGGTTCAAACCAGCTTGATCTTGGCGGTGCTCATCACCCTGTTCGGCGCGGTGCTGTTCGTGCTCGTCCTGCTCGAGCGCGTGTATCACGTAGGCTTCTTCAGCCCGCGTGTCACGCCACGCTAGGATTGCTCGGGTGTCCGACGGGGCGCCTTGCCCCGCGCCTGGGCCAAGTCGTAACTATGCTGTCGGGCGGCCAACACGATTAGAGGTAGAAAGGCCAGAAAGTAGCCGGCCTGCCACTCCCGCACCCGATCCGCCAAAAGGAACATCGTCAGTAGCACGACAATGCTCGGCGAAACGACCAAGAGCCGCTCTCGCAGGGGTAACGGCAACAGCTGCTTCTGAAGCGAACCGAACCCGGCACGAAGGACCAGCGGCGTCATCGCGATCACCGGGATCGCGAAGAACGCAAGCGCAAACAATTTGGCGTGAGCCCGATCGGCGCGGAAGCTGCCAGCCGCGCCTGCCACGAGCACCGCCGCTAGCAAACCGAACCCGATCCAGTGCTTGGTTCTCAGCTCGCGACAGGGGTCGAACAGCCACCGCATACCTTCATTATCCAACCTCTTGTTCACCCTGCCGGACCAGGACCCCTAGCCCGGCACGCGCCCAACCAAGAACACTGGCTTCGCGTAGTCGCGCTCCTGAATCTCGATGCGGATGACTTGATCGGGATCGATCCCCGAGAACTTGAAAGCGGCGGCATGAAGCGTTCCGTAGAAGTCGAAGTTCGCCTCGCCGTCTGTCAAAGAGTGCGCGTAGTCAAGAACTCGTGAGGAGCCATCCTTCATCACCGCCACGGTTCGAAATCTCGTCGGCCCAGGCGGAGTAAAGGAGCGGGCGGGACGATTCATGGCCCGCACGGCCGCCTCCGCCGCCAATTCATCGGCGCGCGAGCGGTACTGTGGGTCCGCGAACACACCGCGGCCGCCCACCAAGTCTCCCGGGGACTTCTTGAACGGAATCCGACGAGGGGGATCGAGCACCGAGATGGTGTGCCAATCCGAGGCAACCGTCTGGACCTCCAACTGAACGAACTTCGACTTGGGGAGGTCGAGGTTGAGCATCACCCTTCCGCCTGGCCACCACCGGTCTTCGTTCACCCCGATCGTCCTTCCTAAACCTACACCCGGGCGGTCAGCGTCGGACTCGAACACCCAAACTTGGATGCCCGACGGAACCGCTGAACCCCGAACCCAGGCCACCACGGCCCGAATGAAGGGCAAGGGTTTGACGCCGGGTGGCAAGGGGGCAGTAGCGCTTCCGTCGGACTCGAACGGTTGCCAAATCGACTTTCCGTTCGCCCCCACCTCCATCCTGTCTACGCTCACCAGTTCGACTGGAGGGTTCGCGGCGGATGCAGAGGGGTGGGGGACGCCGGCGAGATCGTGGGGCTTGGGCCCGCACCCGCAAATGGGAACGGCTATGGCCGCCGCGAGGACTCCCGAGCACCTCATGCTCACGATGGTTACAACATACACCGAGCCGGGAAACGTGCCCCCTTGAGCTATTCTGAGCGCGGAGCTGACGATGCCCGCCACCCTCGACCGTCACGAGAGGATTCAGCGCCGACTGAAAGTCGCGATCGCCGTTACGCTATCCCTGTTGCTGGTGCTGCTCGTCGTCTATATCCGCGCAGCGATTCTAGTCTCACGATTCGTGCGTATCGAATCCGTCACTTCAGGCGTGGACTCGGACGCCAAGCGCTGACCGCTTCCGGACGACGCACAGGGCGTCGACTACGCAACCTCCAACCTCCATCCTCCATCCTCCAGCCACCAACTTAAAGTTCCTTAATGCAACTCCCACGCGCTAGGACCCGCGTTAGAAGCCGGGACCGCGCTCCCTTCTAACCCATCAGTAACCGCCGGGAAACCGCCCGGCAAGAAGGAGAAGAGAAATGCAAATCAACGTTGGCCATAGAAAAGCCCGAATCGCCCGGCCGCTCATCGCGGCCCTCGCCATTTCGCTCGTGCTGAGCACCTACCTGCCCAGCGGCGCCTACGCCTTCCAGCAGCCGTGCGGTCCCACCGTCACCGAGAAGTGGGACAACGGCAACACCCAAACCACCACCGAGACGACCACCAGCGCCGACGGCAGCCAGGTCGTCACGACCACCCATTACGATAAGGACGGAACCACCAAGACCGGCGAGCAGGTCGACACCTACGGCAAGAAGCCGAACGACAAGGTCGTCATCCACCGGAAGGTCCGAAAGTGGAAGGGCGATCCCAACACCACCCAGCCCGTCCAGGAGACCACCGACACGTTCGACGCCAACAACGGCTCGATCACCGGCGGCACCCGAACCGACGTCACCCGAGACGGTAACGGCACCGAGACGAACGTCGACACCTACGTGTGGGAGCCCAACGGCAAGGAGCCCGGCGGCGGGCACTGGAAGCGCACCTCGCACACCCCCCTCAAGGTCGAGAACGGTCTGCTCCGAACGGAGATCAAGACCGCGAACGGCACCATCGTCGTCAACCTGCCGGAAGATATGGAGCCCGGCGATAAGATCACCGGTTCCGTCATCATGCACCCGGCCGGCAACACGCCGGAGGAGCAGCAGAAGAACGAGGCCGAGCTCAACGGAAACGTCGTCTCGATCGCCGGACACGAGATCAAGGGTCCCGGCTATGCCGCCATCCTGGTTCCCGCCGTCGGCGCCGGCCTCATCGATTTGCTGGTCAGGAACCCGCGCGGCAAGAAGGTCACCGATCAGCCGATCCCGATCACCACGAGCTGCCCGCCTGCGCCGCCCGTGACGGATAAGCCCACCCCGCGCGACTTCCACTTGCCGACCGTCGGCCAGGCGGGCCGGCCGCTCCGCCTCACCGGCCCGTTCGCCGGCGACGTCGCCAACACCAACGTCGCGGTCGGCGGCAAGCCGGTCCCGATCCTCGCCGAGTCGCCTCGCGAGACCATCGCGGTCGCCCCGCACGCCACCGGCGCCATGCCGCTCTCGGTGACCGATCGCGGCGTCACCGCTGTCGGCGAGTTCGTCAACCTGGCATGCCGCCTCTCCGCCGGCAAGACCTCGATGAACATCGACGAAACCGAGCCGCTCTGGCTGAAAATCGACGGCGTCGGCGCCCTCAAGGGGCCGGCCTCGGTCAGGCTCCAGAACTTCAG
>DATGIR010000259.1:0-10155 GCA_035295605.1 Fimbriimonadaceae bacterium
CCCGACGGCCAGCGACGGAAGCGTGAACGCGACTGGCCGCTCCTATGGCGCGACCACGAGGAGCGCCCTGAGCACCCTTTTCCAAAATACAACATCGGGATGACCTTCCACTTCACCCGCGAGCACGAACAGGCGATCGAGTGGCTACGCAACTCGCTCGCGGACTCCCAGCCGGGCGACTCGCACGTTCGCCAAGCGTGGGCGCTCATCGGCGTCTCGATGCGTGAGCTCGGTCGGCTCGACGATGCGGAGGCTGCGCTGCGCGAAGGGTTGAAGGAGGTCGGTAGGGACGCCCAGCTCGAGTTCCACCTCGGGGTCGTGCTTACTGCGCTCGGCAAATTGCGCGAGGCGGCGGACGTGTACGAGGCCATGCCGACAACCGTCGACCATCACATCTCCAGCCTGGACGTCGGAATCCTAGGCCACAAGCGCCTCAACAATCTGGCCTCCGTCAAGCTCGCCCTCGGGGACTACGCTGGCGCCCGCGCGACATGGTTCGAAGCGATCGAGGCGAATCCGGCCGCCTCGCTGAGCCGGCTCGCCTTGCTCGCCGCGTCCATGACGGCCTGCGATTTCAAAACCTCGCGCGTTCTTGTGGACCAGGAATTCGAACGGTTCGGCCCAACCGCCGATTGGGCCGAGCACCGCGAGGCCCTCGCCGCCGCCTCTGGCGAGGCCGTCACCGGCGCCGCGCTCCTGGATGGCATGGTGCGGGCAATGCCTCGCGCCACCGGCCCTCGGCTGGCCCTCGCCCGGCGCCTCCTCAACATGGGCGAGATTGTCGCCGCCTCGCCGCACCTGGAGCTTCTCGACCGGCAGGGCGTCGCCGAAGCGGCCTACTTCCGTGGCGTCGCCGCCGCCCGGCAGGGCGACCTCGGCCGTGCGATCGTCTACACCGAGCGTGCGCTCACGCTCGAACCCGACAGCCACTGCGCTCAAACCCAGCTCGCCGAGTTGCGCGCCCTCGTCCCTGTCGACCCCGAGATTCCCGAGAACCCGGATGTACCCGCCGTCCTCCGCGGCTCGCACGTGGGCAAGCTCGGCGAGGCCACCAAACGCGCCACCGTCGTCATCGTCACCTACAACTCCGAAAGATGGATCGAGCCTTGCCTTCGCTCGGTCATCCCCACCCTCGGCCCGATCGACGAGGTCATCGTGGTCGACAACGCCTCGAAGGACGGAACGTGTTCGGTCGTCAAGGGGACCAAAGATTCTCGAATCGCGCTCGTCAGAAGCAAGTCGAACGTCGGCTACGCCCGCGCCGCCAATCGCGGCGCTCTGCTGTCGAGCGGCGCCTTCGTCGTGTTCCTTAACCCGGACACCGAGGTCTTCCCCGGCTGGCTGGAGAGCATGATCGCACGGCAAGGAGAGAGGGTCGGCGCCGTGGGCCCTCTCTCGAACGCCGTCGCCGGAGCCCAGTTCGTCGGACACCATGTCCTCCCCGGCTCCGCCCGAGACCCGAAGGGTCTCGCAAAACGGCTCGTCGCCGACTTTGCCGGTGAGTCGTTGGAGACGAAATTCCTCGTCGGCATGTGCCTCATGGTGCCTCGCGACGTGCTGCGCGAACACGGCCTCCTCGACGAGGCGATGGTGCTCGGCGCCGACGACCTCGAGATCTCCTGGCGCCTGCGTGCGCTTGGACTGAAGCTCCTCATCGCCAAGGATGTCTTCGTTCAGCACGAGGGGCATGCCAGCTTCGCCGGGCGTCCCCGCCGCGAAACCGATCGCCTCATCGCCGAAAGCGATGCCGCCCTGGTGCGCAAGCTTCGACGGGTTTACGGCGATACCCTCCCGACCTCGACCCAACTCTGGGGCTGCGGGATCTTCGACGCGGCCCTCTCCATCTGTCCTCCCCCCGAACTCGACGCCACCTCTATCTGTCCTCCCCCCGGGAGGACTAGCCCGAAGGGCGAAGGGAGGGCGTCATCTACCCGCGCCCACCCCGTAAAACACCGCAGCAACTCCAAGTCGGTCTACGTCGTGCGCGTCGAGTCGTCGGACCAGACCGAGTCTGTCCTCCCTACGGGAGGACAAGCCCGAAGGGCGAAGGGAGGGCGCAAGCCGCAGCCCGCGCCCCCACCCAATCCGGAGGCGCCCGGTGCTTAGCGACCTCGCCGCGAGGTATGTGCAGACGCCCCGAAACGTCGGGCCGCTGGCTCCGCCCGCGCGGTACGGCGTCTCCGGGACCCCCGGCGACGGCCCTTCCGTCCAGGTGTGGCTCCGGATCAAGGACGGCGTGATCGAGGACGCCGCCGCCCGCACCCACGGCTGCCCGAGCTCCATCGCGTGCGCGGGCCTGATTTGCGATTTGATACGCGGCCGGACCGTGGAGCAAGCGCTCCTCCTAACTGCCGAGGATTTGACGACGGTGCTGGGTGGCCTTCCCGACGGGAAGGGCTACCTGGCCGGGATGGCGGTCGAGGCGGTTAGGCGCGCGATCGAATCGGAGGAAACTTAAATGCCATGCGGCGGTAATTGTATGCCCTGGGGCGGCACCGGCTCGCCAGCAGGTTGCGGATCCGGGCCCGGAGGCGGGCCTGGCGGCCCAGGGGGACCCGGCGGCCCCGGGGGAGGCAACTGGCCGCCCCCGCCCCAGCCGTGTGCGGCGGCGGGCGCCGGCTCCTGCCCGCCGGGAGGCGGATGCGACCCGATTGTCGGCAACGACTGGCCGGTGTGCAGCACGCGAGGGACGAACCCCTTGCCGGTCGTCAGCCACGATTTCCCAAACGCCAAGAACTTTCTCGCCACACCTGCTTGCAAATCTCAATGAGGCCCTGAATGAGCACGCTAACAGAATCTAATCCCGTCGCGCCGCTGCCCGTGTTGCCGCGCTACCAATTCGGAATCGAAGGCCGGGCCGGCGTCGGCGCCGAGATCCAGGGCTCCTACAGCGACCCGATCCTGGCGCACCCGACCCGGGCGGTGCCGAACCCGCTGGACGGCTCGGTGACCATCGACCCCGAGATCGACCTGATCGCCCCCGGAATGAAGCTCCGAATCGGCTTCTTCTACGCCACCGATTCGACCGCCAACGGGGCCTTCGGCCGGCAGCGCTCGGCGAGCGTCAACGCCTTCATCACCCCGGGCGACACCACGATCCAGCTCACGCGGGGCGACCAAACCCACTACATCTTCAATCAGTCGTCGGTGGGCGGCGGCATCACTAACTACGTGGCCGACACGACCAACTTTATCCCCTCGACCATCAGTTTCGACGGGACGACCTACACCGAGCACTTCCCCGACGGCAGCGCCATCGACTATGTGACCCAGATCGGCGGCAGCTACTACATTTACCGGGCGAAGTCACCGGCGGGGGCGGTCCATACTTATCAATATGGGTCCGGCGCCGAGGCCGGGCTGCTCAAGACCATCAAGGTGCCGGACGGCAAGGTCCTGAGCCTTGCCTACGTCGCCGGAAACCCGACCTCCCTGCTCAGCTCGGTGGAGGACTGGGGCGGGCGCATTCTGTCGTTCCAGTACGACACGAACCGGAACTTGACGACCATGACCGCCCCGATCGGCTGTCAGACCGCCTACGCTTACACCCTCCAGAACGGCAACTATCTCGTCAGCTCCATCACCGACCCGCGCGGCTTCCGCACCGACTACCACTTCGATTCGAGCAGCCGGGCGACCACCGTCGCGTACGGCACGGCGGTGTACAGCTACAGTTACGGGGGAACCGGCGCCGGCTTTTCCGGCTCGACCGAGATGTCGCCGACCGGCGCTATCACCAGCTACCTCGGCGGCGTCGGGCTCGTCACCCTCATCCAGCATCCCGAGGGCTATTCCAGCACCCTGACGTACGACTCGAACTCGTTTAACACCTCCGAGACCGTGCCTTCCGGGACTCGCTTCAGCTACCTGTTCGATAGCGCCGGCCACGTGAAGCTTTCCCAAGACCCCCTTGGCAACGTCATTACCTACCAGCGCGACGCCTCCGGAAACGCGACGACCATCATCGACGCTTTAGGCGCGATTTGGACGCAACTCTTCGATTCGAGCCGGAACATGACCGGGACCGTCGACCCTCTTGGTCGGCGCAACACCTGGACCTTCAACAGCTTCAACCAGATGCTGACGTTCCAGGACGGCCGGGGACTGACCACGAGCTTTGTGTACGACTCCTCGCTCAATCCCACGACCCAGATCAACTCGGACGGGGGCATCGTGACCCGAACGTTTGACGTACTGAACCGCAAGATCTCCGAGACCGACCCCATCGGCCGGACGACCTCGTGGGTCTACGATCTCTCCGACCACGTCGTATCCCTCATCACCGCCGACGGAGCCACCCAGCACTTCATCTACGACACGTGCTTGTTGGCCTCTCGCGTCGACGCTCTCGGCTTCCGCACCTCGTTCACCTATGGGCGCTTCCAGAACCAGCTCACGATGCAGGATCCGCTCGGCTTTGTCTGGTCTACGCTCTACGACAGCCAGGGCTACCAGACAGGCTCCGTCGATCCGCTCGGCAACCAGACCACGACCACCTACAACGCCGCCAAACAGAAGATCGCCGAGACGGATCAGCTCGGGAACGTGACCTCCTTCTTTTACGATTCCAGCGCCCGGCCCCAGGCCACCCAGGACGCACTTGGCTACCGGACGACCACGGTCTACAACGCGCGCGATGCCATCGCCCGCCAGGACGCCCTCGGCTTTTTGTCGTCGACCACCTTCGACTCTATCGGCCACCTCGTGGCCTCGACGAACCCGCTCGGATTTACGAGCTCGACGGTATTCGACAAGGCGGGACAAAGCATAGCCTCCACCGATGCCCTCGGCTTCATCACCACCAGCGCCTTCGACAATGTAGGGAACCGGATCACAGTGACAGACCCGAACAACTTCGTCACCACCAGCGTCTACGCGGCGACTTCGAACCGCCTCGCCGCTAGCATCGACGCGAATGGGTTCGCGACCAGCTACGTCTACGATCTGGCCTCGCAGCAGACCGCGCGACAGAACGCCCAAGGCAACTTCATCTCGTTCGCATACGATAAGGTGGGGCGGCAAACCGCGATCCAGAACGAGATCGGACTCATCATCTCCTTTGCGTTCGATCTGCGCGGCGCTCGCACGAGCCGCCAGTTCCCGAATGGGGACCTAACTCAATACGGCTACGACGCGGCCTTGCGGCTGCTCACGACGGTCTACGCCGACGGGACCATCCTGACGATGGCCTACGATCCGCGCGGACTGCTGACCACCATGGTCGACACCACCGGAACCACGACCTACTCCTTCGATGCCCGCTCCTCGATGGTCGGCAAGACCGACGTGGGCCTTGCCCAGGCCTACGCTTACGACTCGGTGATGAACCGCACGAAGCTCACCGACCCCGACGGCGGCATCCACTCGTTCGTCTTCGACGCCCTGCGGCGAAACTCGGCCCTCGTCAACGCCGCCGGCGGACGCTACACGTATCAATTCGACCCTGCCGGCAGGACGACGACTCTGTCCTCGAGCTACGGCGAGGCCGAGGCGATTTCGTTCGACAAAGTCGGCCGCCAGACGACCCTCATCCAATACAGCGGGGCGACCCCGGTCGTGACGGTCGTGGATGCCTTCGACGGCGCCGGTCGCAAGACCTCCCGCACACTCAACGGGCTGGCCACGAACTACTCGTACGACGCCGGCACCCGCCTCACCGGCCAGTCAGGAACCGGCGTGACCGCGACGTTCGCCTACGATTCCCTCTCGAACACGACCCTCAAGTGGCACCAGGGACTCAACCCGATGACGATGAGTTACGACGCCGCCTCGAGGTTGCAGACGATGACCCTCGGCGCCGTTGTCACGACCTATGCGTTCGATCTCAACGGCAATAAGACCGTCGAGCGCTCCGGCGGCGTTTCCACCGGCTTCTCGTTCGACAAAGAGAACCGGATGAAGGGCGTCCAGCACAGCGACGGAAGCCTCTCGTCTTACGTCTACTCGGGCGACGGCCTCCGTCGGCTGCGCCAGGAACCGGCCGACGCCTTCACCCACACGACGATCTGGGACGGCGCCAACTATCTGGGAGAGTATTGAAGCCATGGCGATGAGCGTAGTTTTCTCGACGTTCGGCGGCCGAATCGTCGCCGAGAACCGTGGCGGCGTCATCCGCCAGTACGTGCCCGACAACCTGGGGAGCACGGTGGCTCTCATCGACACGGGTGGGACCGTCACCGACACTTACGACTACTGGCCGTACGGCGAGGAGCGGGTGCACACCGGCTCCTCGACCACGCCGTTCACGTTTTGCGGGGCGCTTGGCTACTTCAAAGACTTTCTGGACATGCTCTACGTGCGAGCGAGACACCTGCGCGTTGATCTGACCCAATGGATGACGATCGACAGACTCTGGCCCCGCCAAACCGCATACCAATACGCCGTTTCATGTCCAACGCTTTACTTCGACCCGTCGGGGGCGTTCCTGGGCGGCGATACCGGTATTGCAATTGGCGTTGGGTGCCTTGCCGGGGGGCTATTTGGTGGAATTTCGGGCGTTCTATTCAACTGGGGAAAGCCTCCGTCCGTCGTAGCCTGCGAGGGCGTGTGCAATGCGGCCGCGAGTTGCATCCTTGGCGGGCTCGCTGGGCTCCTCGGCAGCTTTGGGGCGGAGGGGCTGAGCGCCTGCCTCTTAGGGGCGGCATTCGGATATGCGGGATCGATCATTTCCAACCTCTGCGACAAGATCTGCGACCCGGGCTACCCCGAATGTCAAGACTACGGGACGAAGGATGTAAACTGCGCCGTAGCCTCCACTATCGCCGGGCTACTTGCGGGCTGTGCAAACCTGGGCCTGGGGCCCGTGGGCGGTCCGTTTGGCGGTTCGGCACTCGGGTCGTTGATAGATAACGGCTGCAAGGGTTTTAACGAGGGGTGGCAGCAAGGGCAGGAGGGCTAGTTTGAAAGCGAATGACGTACCCGAAGACATTTGAATACGGTAGGGATCGAGTAGTTCGCAGGCTGGTATTGCTCGCATCAACGTTGGCCGTTGCGGTAGCCATCGTCCTTCTCGTCCACGCCGCCTTCCGCATAAGCTTCAACGAGGCGGCACCCATTCTCGGCGTCTTGGTGCTTATAGCGGCGGTTGGGGTCGGAACTACTGTAATCGATATGCTCCGGTTTCGCGTCGTGATCGACAAAGACGAGGTTGCATGGAAGTCGAGGACCGGTGAGCCAATCCGCTGTCCAAACGGCCAGTTGCAGGTCCGCCAAATAGCGTCGGCCGGGGTTACATGGTGGGTGTTGAGCGATGGACTTGGAAACCAGACTAAGTTCTCGCGTGCGCTCCCGGGTCACGAGGAACTGGCTGCGGAGTTGACGGCGCGAAGCCCGGCACCAATGCGCGGGGTTTGATTGCACCGCCGAACGGTATCCTCGTGCCGTGGACGTCCTACGCCGGCTGGGCCCGCCATACCGTGGGCCCCGCAGACTCTTCCTCCTGGCGAGCGTGCTTCTCCTCGGAGCGGTGCCCGTCGTTCTACTCGTGGCGCGCTTGGCATCGGTCCAGTTCCAACTCAACCTGGGCAAGCTGCTTATCGCGCCAATTCTCTCCTTTCTACTTTTTCTGGTTGCGTCCTTCGTTGAACCGGCAAGCAAGCCATGAGCCATCTAACCCGACCCCTCCTTGGGGTCCATCTCACCCCGACGGCGGCGTCCGATCTGCTCTGCAAAAACAGGTCCATGCTGTAGGCGGCGGTTCCCCATTGTGAATGCATCATCCCTCGACTCCTGAAGCACGCCCGCGCCTTCGGCTGTCGATTCGGAACAAGGGCCATCGCTTGACCGGACAGACAAAATAAGATGTCGACAACTCGGCGAAGCTGGCCCTATAAGGGTTGATGCCTTCTACACTCTCGCATGCCCGGCACGCCGGCCAGTCCCGTCCCGTTTTTTGGCCTGCAAACAGGCGATAAAACAAACCCTCTCAGCTTATTGCTTCTGCCGGCTCACGAAGTTCATCCGCAGATCCCGCACCAGGTTCTGCAGCTGCCGCCGGTCGGCTTCGTCGCACTCCGACTCCAGCGCGTCCACCAGCTTGGCCACCACGTCGATCGCCACCCGCGCCTGGTCGATGTCCGGCTCCAGCTTGCCGGTGATGAAGTCGTGCTGCAGCCCCAGCTTCTGCCAGGCGATCGCCGACATCTGGTCTACAAACGTGGCAAGAACCGCGTAGACACTTAAGGGCTCCTTCGTTTCGGGGTCGGGTTCGTCAGCCATCCAACGGTATTCTGCATCCTCTTTAGGCTTCTGTCTATGGCGCAACAAATCGAGAACGTGATCATCGTCGGCTCCGGCCCCGCCGGGTACACCGCCGCCCTCTACGCCGCCCGAGCCGACCTCGGCCCCCTCCTCTTCAGCGGCGTCCAACCCGGCGGCCAGCTCATGATCACCACCGACGTCGAGAACTATCCCGGCTTCCCCACCGGCATCCTCGGGCCCGAGCTCATGGAGCTGTTCAAGGCTCAGGCCGTCCACTTCGGCACCCGCGTCGAACAGCAGAACGTCACCAGCGTCGACCTGAGCCAACGGCCGTTCAAGGTGGTGGCGGAGAGCTCGACCCATTACGCCAACAGCCTCATCGTCGCCACCGGCGCCACCGCCAAGTGGCTCGGCCTGCCCTCCGAGGTCACCTTCGGCGGCTACGGCGTCAGCGCTTGCGCCACCTGCGACGGCTTCTTCTTCCGCGGCAAGCACGTCGCCGTCATCGGCGGCGGCGATACCGCCATGGAGGAGGCCAACTACCTCACCCGCCACGCCGCCACCGTGACCATCGTCCACCGGCGCAACGAGTTCCGGGCGAGCAAGATCATGCAGGACCGCGCCCTCGCCAACCCCAAGATCGGCGTGGTGTGGGACACCGCCCTCGACGAGATCGAGGGCCAAACCGAGCCCGTCAAGAAGGTCACCGGCGTCAAGCTGCGCAACCTGAAAACCGGCGAGGTCACCGAACGTCCGGTCGACGGGGTTTTCATCGCCATCGGCCATAAGCCAAACTCAGAGCTGTTCAAGGGCGTGCTCGATATGGACGAGCTGGGATATCTTCGAACCAAACCGTTTTCCAGCGCGACTAACGTTGAAGGGGTTTTCGCGGCGGGCGACGTCGCCGACAGCGTGTACCGGCAGGCCGTAACCGCCGCCGGAACCGGCTGCATGGCGGCGATCGACGCCGAGCGTTTCTTGGCAGAACAGCATTGATCACCTTTCTCGCACTCAGCCTTCTCCTCGCCCGGCAAGACCCGATTCAGGACCTCGGCGTCGTCGGGGCCCGCGACGTCCTCGGAACCCTCGAAGACGGCACCGGCAAGTACTGGATGCACGCCGAGAAGATGGACAAGCCCCAGCTCTGCCCCCAGCGCTTCGGCACCCCGCCCGCGCCGTGGGAGTTCTACTACCACACCGACGCCTACGTCAACAAGAACCTCGATCCCAAGTCGAAAGAGTTAGCCCCCATTCGGTTCCGGGTCTACTCCCAAACCCCGGCCCGCAACTCCGGCATGGGGAAGCAGGCGGCGTTCGAGCTCCTCGTCCTGTGGCGGATGCTTCACGACCACCTCCACCTCGACCACAAGATGCTGTATCACGACGGGGTGGTGGACGTCTACCTCTGCGAAGGCGGTGAGCCGGGGGGCGAGCAGGCGTTCGAGGCGGTGCCGAACTCGAATCCCCCCGTGGAGTCGAATTCGATTTACATCTACGACGTCGCCCACTTCGACGACAAGATGGAGCAGGCCCGGGAGATCGCCCACGAGTACGGCCACGCGGTGATCCCCCCGGTCGGCGGCTTCGACGGCAAGAACGGCGCCGAGTATTGGGCGAACGGCAACCTCGGCGAGAAGCTCTTTCTGCGTTGGGGCTTCGAGGGCATCAAGGCCAACAACCTCAAAGAGGTCTGCTTTATGAACACGCCGGCGGTGGCCATCGACTGGTGGATCAAGCAGCACGTCGACCCGCTGGTGAAAGCCGCCGCCGTCCGGCCGCCCGATTCCCCCCTGCTGCGCGGAACGAACCGGGCCGCCTACGACGCCTACCAGGGCATCGTGCTCTGGTGCGATTCGATCATGCCGAGCGCGATGTTCGGCCGGTCGATGACCCTGATCGGCTCGGAGCGCGCGCAGGATTACGTGGCGAGCGCGGTGCAGGCCGCCGAAGAGCGGG
>DATGIR010000260.1:0-8895 GCA_035295605.1 Fimbriimonadaceae bacterium
CCGCCTCAACCCGGACGCGGTCCTCATGGACCTCACGATGCGCGGCGCCGGCGCCCCCTCCCTGCTTGGCCAAATCAAGGCGAAGGAGAACCGGACGTTCCTGCCCGTGATCGCCTTCGTGACCGCCATCACCCGCGACATGCGCCACCTCGCCGTGACCCACGGTGCGAGCGACATTATCGTCAAGTTCGGCGACTCCGACGAAGTGCTTCACCGGCTGAACAACTTCCTGCAGATCCGGCACCTCCAGGGCCGGCTGCGACAGGAGAACCTGACCCTCGAGGAAACGGTCGCGGTTCGCACCGCCGCGTTGGAGCGCGCCCACAAGGACCTCGCCGAGCGGATGGCGACCGCCGTGGAGTACCGGCACGACGAGAAAGGGGATCACGCATCGCGGGTCGGCGCGCTCTCCGCCCAAATCGGCAAGGTTCTGGGAATGAAGGAAGCCGACACCGAGATCCTGAGGGTCGCCGCCGGGCTCCACGACGTCGGCAACGTCTGCGTTCCCGACCCCGTGCTTCTCAAACCTGGGCCACTCGACTTCGCCGAGCGTGAAATGATGGAACTGCACGCGGCAGTCGGCGGCGAACTGCTCTCCCGCGGCCATTCGGCATTGCTTCGAATGGCGGAGGAGATTGCCCGGACCCACCACGAACGCTGGAACGGAACCGGCTATCCGCGCGGTCTGCGGCACGAGCTCATTCCGCTTACTGGCCGGATCGTGGCGATCGCCGACGTTTACGACGCGCTCATCAACGACCGCCCGTACCGGAGGGCGAAGAGTCACGAGGAGGCGTTGGCCGAGATCGACAAACTCTCCGGCGTCCAGTTCGACCCGACGGTGGTTCGGGCGTTTAGGAACGTGATCTCCGACAAAAGAAGGGCTGCGTAAACCGCCGAAATCGGCAATAATCTAAACATCGCCGAGGAGCGTTGCAGGCCGAGGGACGGCCGAGGCTCGGCGAGCGAGGGATCTCGATCCCATCGAAGGCAACGGCGCTCGCGGGCAGGGGCTTGCGAGCGCTTTTTTGCGTTCGGGGCAGGAGAATTCGATGCAAACGACATCACCACTCAAAACCGATTTCATCGTCACCGACCTCGGGCTGGCCGGTTGGGGCCGCAAGGAGATCGCCATCGCCGAGGCTGAGATGCCGGCCCTCATGGCGATTCGCGAGGAGTTCGCGCTGACGCGGCCGCTCAAAGGCGCCCGCATCGCCGGCTCGCTCCACATGACGATTCAAACCGCGGTACTCATTGAGACGCTGAGCACGCTCGGCGCCGAGGTGCGCTGGGCGAGCTGCAACATCAACAGCACCCAGGACCACGCGGCGGCGGCGATCGCCGACGGCGGCACGCCCGTCTTCGCCGTGAAGGGCGAGAGCCTTCCCGAGTATTGGGAGTACACCCACCGGATTATGGAGTGGGCTGACGGCGGCACGCCGAACCTGATTCTCGACGACGGCGGCGATGCCACCCTGCTGGTGCTCCTCGGCTGCCAGGCCGAGACCGACCGCTCCGTAATCGCCAAGCCGGCCAACGAGGAAGAGGAGGCGCTCTATGCCTCGATCGCCGCTCATCTGGACGCGAAGCCGGACTACTACTCCCGGATCCGGGCGAACCTGGTCGGCGTAAGCGAGGAGACGACCACCGGCGTGAAGCGGCTCTACTCGCTTCACAAGGAGGGGCGGCTGCCGTTCCCCGCGTTCAACGTGAACGACTCGGTGACCAAGTCCAAGTTCGACAACCTTTACGGTTGCCGTGAGTCGCTGGTCGACGGCATCAAGCGGGCGACCGACGTGATGGTCGCCGGGAAGATCGCGGTGGTCTGCGGCTTCGGCGACGTGGGGAAGGGGTGCGCCCAGGCGCTGCACGCGCTTCGCGCGCAGGTTTGGATCACCGAGATCGACCCGATCTGTGCCCTTCAGGCCTCGATGGAGGGCTACAAGGTGGTGACGATGGAGTACGCCGCCGAGAAGGCCGACATATTCGTGACCGCGACCGGCAACTACCACGTGATTACCCACGAGCACCTGGTGCGGATGAAGGACAACGCGATCGTCTGCAACATCGGGCACTTCGACAGCGAGATCGACGTCGCCTCGCTAGGCAAGTACAAGTGGGAGCAGGTCAAGCCGCACGTGGATCAAATCGTGTTGCCGAGCGGCAACCGGATCCTCCTGCTGGCGGGTGGGCGCCTCGTGAACCTCGGCTGCGCCACCGGCCATCCGTCGTTCGTGATGAGTTCGAGCTTCGCCAACCAGGTGCTGGCCCAGATCGAGCTGTGGACGGAGAAAGGCAAGTATGCGCCGGGCGTGTACGTGCTGCCGAAGCATTTGGACGAGAAGGTGGCGCGGCTGCAGCTCAAGACGCTGGACGTCACGCTCACCGAGCTCCGGCCGGAGCAGGCGAACTACATCGGCGTCTCGCCAGATGGACCTTTCAAGCCGGACAGCTATCGATACTGATCCCGCGAGGTAAAACCTCGCCCGTGTACAGCGCACTCAGCCCCGGCGTCGTGGGAGTCCACGTCGACAACCTCGCCCAACGCATCGCCGCGGCCAAGGAGCACGGCTTCGCCGGCGTCGAGATCGACATTCGCGAGATCGCGACGCTGGTGGGGTCTGGGGGCGCGGAAAAGGTAGAAGCCCAGTTCGTGGATGCCGGCGTGATCGCCGCCGGCTGGCACCTGCCGGTCGATTACGGCGGCAGCGAGGCGGACTGGCGTCGCGATTTGGACGCTTTACCTGCCATCTGCAAGGCGGCGGCGGCCATCGACTGTTTCCGCGCGTTCACCTGGGTGATGCCTTGCTCCAATGACCGGGAGTACGACGAAAACCTGAAGTTCCACGTCGAGCGATTCAAGCCGGTCGCCGCGATCCTGGAGGAGCACGGAATTCGCCTGGGGCTGGAGTTCATCGGCCCCAAGACGATCCGCGACCGCTTCAAGTACGAGTTCATCTATACGATGCCGGGCATGCTTGAGTTGGCCGAGAAGATCGGGGGCAACGTTGGGCTGCTGCTCGACGTGTGGCACCTCTACACCTCGCACGGCGAAATCGCCGACGTCGCCAAGCTCGAGGAGACCGACGTGGTGTACGTCCACGTGAACGACGCCCCTCGCGGACTCGAGATCGACGAGCAGCAGGACGGCACCCGGTGCCTGCCCGGCGAGACCGGCGTGATCGACATCACGACGTTCCTGATGGCGCTGCAGGGAATCGGCTATTCGGGGCCGCTCGTGCCCGAGCCGTTCAAGAAGGAGCTCGGCGACCTGCCCTCGGACTCGGCGCGGCTCGAGGCGGTGGCGGCAAGCATGCGGAAGGTTATGATCTAGCCCTTTGCGTGGAGCAGCCTGTGAACCCGGTTCTCCTGATCTCCGTCGACGGCATGCGGCCGGACGGCTTGATGCAAGCGGATACGCCGTGCATGGACCGGTTGATAGCGGAAGGCGCCTCGACGATGCGGGCAAGGACGGTGATGCCCTCGATCACCCTGCCCTGCCACACCTCGATGCTCCGAGGCGTGGACGTGCCGCGCCACGGGATTACATCGAACGTATTTCAGCCGTTGGCGCGCCCGGTGCCGAGCCTGTTCGACGTGGCGCATTCGCAGGGGCGGCGGACGGCGATGTTCTACAACTGGGGCGAGCTGCGCGATCTGGCGGACCCGGGTTCCGTCTCGTTCTCGTTCGTTCATAACGACCCCTCGACCGCCGAATGCGACTGGATCGTGGCCCGGGCCTGCGCCCAGTACGTAGCCGAATATCGGTTCGACCTGACGTTTCTGTACCTGGGCTATACCGATTTGGCCGGCCACGACCACGGCTGGATGTCGGGACCGTACCTGAATGCGATCGCCAACGCGGACCGGTGTATCGAGCACGTGCTTTCGGCCTATTCGGAGGCGGGCAGGCAGCCGAACTTGCTGCTCCTCAGCGATCACGGCGGCCACGACCGCACGCACGGGACCGATATGGACGAGGACATCCTGATCCCATGGATCATGCACGGGCCGACGGTGCGAGCAGGGGTAGAGCTCGGCGCGGGTATTCGCATTTTCCATGCGTGTGAAATGTTGGCGAAGCTTGCCGGCGTGCATCCGGTCAAGGAGTGGGAAGTGTTGAATGTCGATGCCCTGGTTTAGGGGAAGCCGGACTTGGTCTCAAGTACCCATATCCACTACAATGACAGCAGCCGATAATGCCGCAGAATGGGTTACACGGATTAGTAGGACTTTGGGCAGCGCGAGCCTCGCGCCGCGCGGTGCCGAGCAACCTGCTGCCGCCGTTTGCGCTCGGTATCGTGCTCGGCTCGATGCTGCCCGATGTGGACATGTATCCCGTCGGCATAGCCACCGCCTTTGGCGCTAAGTTCGACATCTACGCGGTTCACCGGACCGCGGCCCACAGCCTGCTCCTCATCCTTGCCGTCCTGGCAGTTGGGTTGTGCATTCCCCGCCGTAGGCCCGGGCGAGCCACGGCCCTTGGCCTCAGCCTCGGGTTCGCGACCCACGCGCTCCTCGACATCTTCTTCTGGTTCGCGCCGATCGACCTCTTCTGGCCGCTCCACGATGTCCTTCCCAATGTCCGGTTCGTGGACCCGATCAACCTTTGGTCCGCGGTCCACCTCCCCGGTTGGGCGATCAGCCTGCGCGATTCATTCGAGTTCGGGGCGTTCGCCCTCTACCTCCTGGCCCTGCGTCGGGTTATTCGCGCCGTGGCGGTCAATGACGACGGCGAAGCCGGCCTGCTCCGCGCGGAAGTGATCCTTTGGGCGCTGTTTCTCATCACGCTGGCGACGTCGACGGTCGCGAGCACGAAGCTCCAGCAAGTGCTCGTCTTTACCCCGCTGCTCCTCTTTGCGATGCCCTACTGTTGGCTCCAAACTTGGCGTTACCGGCGGGAAATCGGGGCATGGTGTGCCAATCCGGCTCAGAAGTCGGTCTGGACGAATTGGGACGATACGCTTCGCGACATCCCGGACCAAGTCCGGTTTCCAGGCTCCTTCGACGAAGTTCAAGAAATCGTACGCGAGGCGCGAGCAGCCGGCAAGCACGTCCGCGTGTTTGGCGCCGGGCACTCGTGGTCGAGCCTCGTTCCCTGCAAGGACATCCTTGTCAGCCTCGACCGCCTCGATAAGGCGGAGGTAAAGGATCCCGCCAACCGTCTGGTCACGGTCCAGGCCGGAATCCGCCTGAGAGACCTTGGCCCTTGGCTGCGAGAGCACGGCCTTGCCCTCCGCAATACCGGCGCGGTGACCGCCCAATCGATAGCGGGGGCCATCTCCACCGGCACCCACGGGACCGGTTTGGGATACGGGGTGATGGGAACTCAGCTCGTGGAGGCCAAGGTTGTGGACGGGCTCGGCAACCTTCGGACAGTGACACCGGCCAACGCCGACGAGTTGGCGGCAATCAGAATGAGCCTCGGAAGCTTGGGGATCATCGTCGAGGCGACGCTCGAATGCGCGAAGGATCACCACGTCGAGCTAACGGAGATCCCGATGCGGTTCGACGACTTCGTAACGAACCTAAACCAGTTGCTCAAAGACAATGAACGGGTCCGAGCCTACTGGTTCCCGGGCTCGACGAGGATTCTCGTCAACACCATGAACTCCAAGGAGAAGGAGCTGGGACCGGGACCGGTGTGGCCGTCGAGCGCCGTCTTCAGCCGAAGCGTGCTGATGGGCGCGATGTGGAGGCTCGGGCAGTGTATTCACCTCCTGATTCCGCTGATGAACCGCCTGCAGGAGATACTGGGCTACCGACCGAGAAGGGTCGTCGGGCACATCTTCGAGGCGATTACGACCCCGATGCCGCCGCGGCATCAGGAGGCGGAGATCGCGGTGCCTCTCGAGCGAGCGGCGGACGCCCTTCGCGAATATGCGCGCTTGATCGCCGAGGGCAAAGGAGTCATCAACGTTCAATCGGAGATCAGATTCGCAGCCGGGGACGATATTCTCTTGAGCCCGTGTAACGGCCGGCCAGTCTGTTACATCGGAGGTTACACGGCGACCTACATCCGGGACGACCCGTTCTTCAAGACGTTCATGAACACGCTGCAGGCCAAGTTCGATGGTCGTCCCCACTGGGGAAAGCTGGGCGTGGCAAACCGGGCCACCGCCCAGAAGTGCTTCCCCGGATTCAGCAGATTTGAAACCATCCGGGCCCGCTTCGATCCGGACGGGGTCTTCGCGAACGAGTTCACGTCGGAACTGTTTGGAATCTAAGTTAGGTCGGATGTCCCCGTTTTCGAAGTTTCTGTGACCTTTCGGCTTTTGGGCCCCGCAACCGCACTATAGTGAGGATGGCCCATCGTCACCTGGTAAAAATGGCGGCTTTGGTCTGGCGGGCGTAGCTTATACCCCCGGCCCATGTTTGGCGTGATCCTACGCCCCTTGACCTTAAATGGAGAACTTTCATGACAACGATTCGTAGCACGTGGACGAGACCGACTCCTCCACCTCTCACCGGCCTCCTGCCGGTTGCCGAATGGTCTGGCACCGCGGCCATGGCGATTCCCCGCGGAACCCTCATGGCCCAAAATGACGCGACCCACCTCTATGTCGGCCTCGACTTGACGGCCGAGACCGGGGCCGCGAACCCAAACGACTACTTCTGGTTCGTCGTCGATCTCAACGACAACGGCGTCATCGACGCGAACCGCGACAAGCTCTTTAGCGACTGGCCAGGCTCTCCAAACCGGCTAGGAATGTGGCTGATGGCCGGGCCCGATGAGACCTGGCCGGCATCGAACACGCAGGTCATCCCCTCGCAAGTTCGCGAAGGGTTCGGCCCGTCGATGAACTCGGCGACCCCCCACCGGCAGTGGCAACTCGCGTTCGCCCTGTCCGACCTCAACATCACCATCGATCCGACCGCACCGGCACCGGTTGTCCGGTTCGGAATTCGCATTGCGACGGATCCTGGCTTCATCGCCGAGAATCCTCCCAACCCCCTGGGCGACTTCAGCAACCTCAACGAGATCATTCTCGCGGTTGTGCCGAGCGCCACGGTCGGGAGTCTGGGACCCGTGATCGGGAGCGTTGGCCTCATCGGCACCGGCCTTATCGGCGCCGACGGCTACTGCAACATCCCGCCGGCGACCCCGTACTACTTCCACCCGCAAGAGGCGGCCTTCAGCGGCACCCTCAACCTCATCGGCAACGTGGCCACCTTGACCGCGCTATGGGCGGCGGGAGCGCGGAAGTACAAGGTCCTGCATCGGTTCGGGGACACGGCGGCCCACGTGGCCGCGCAGCCCTGGACCCCGATTCTGCAAAGCTGGGCAAATTACGAGATCGTCGGCCCCAACGACGTATGGCAGTCGTTCGGTCCGGATGGCAGCGGGTTCTACCCCATGGTAGATCCGGCCCTGCCGTACACCATTCAGAACCTCGTGTTCCAATGGACGTCGGCGGGCGAGCCGGACGATCTTCACCAGTTCGAGTTCCAGTTCTTCCAGGCTAATGGAGCGGCGGTGGCGTCGCCGGCTCAGGTTCTGACGCTCAAGCTGGACAACCAGCCGGCGATCGTGGAGCTCATCAACGTGCTTCACGCGGGTGCTCCGGTCTCGCCGTGCGCCATCGTGAACCTCTCGTCGATCTCCGACGGGGTTCAGATCGCGTACGAGGCCTTCGACCCCGAGGGCGATCTCTACAGCTACACGCTGGAAGCGGACTACGGCCACGGAAACCGGGTCGCCGTCTACTCGGACAACTACACGGCTCACGCCAATCCGGCTCACAACTGGCAGGGCGTGACGAGCGACACGCGACCGGTGCCACCGGCCGTTTGGGTGCCGCCGGCGACGTGCGCGTACATGTTCCAGATTTCAGCCTGGACACGCACGACGAACGGCTACCAGTTCCCGGTCATCGAGACCACGGACTTCCAAACCGTGACCTTGATCAAGCCCGGATTCGTGCTCAAACCGGTTCCGCTGGTCGAGAAGAAGCTCATGTCGGCCGGTGGCTTCGAGGCGCCACCCAAGGTGCTCGACGCCGCGCGAAAGCCGATCAAGGTTCTCGCCGCTAAGAGCTAGGCAGCTTCGCCGCAAGTTCAGCCGACCTGCTTTGCAGGTCGGCTGAACTACGGGCGGTTGTGATTCGATTAAGCGGCGTTGACGTGCGGAACGGCTTCATGTAGAGTGGGTGGTGCGCGATGTCCCACCTCGTCGTCAACGCCAATACTTTTGCCGCCGAGGCGGTCGCCGGGTATATCGCCGCCAATCCACGTTACGTGCGGCAGGTGGACGGCGGAGTTGTCCGTTCAACGCTCATACCGCAGGGGCAAGTCGCGCTGGTCGTCGGGGGAGGATCGGGGCACTATCCCGGTTACACCGGTTTTGTCGGTCCCGGACTTGGCTCGGGCGCCGTATGCGGCAATATCTTCGCATCGCCGTCTTCCGGCCAGGTCTATCGGGTGGCAAAGTCGGTCGAGCGTGGGGCCGGTGTGCTGCTGGCAATCGGCAACTACGCCGGCGATGTGCTGCACTTCGGAGTTGCGGCCGAGCGGCTTCGGGGCGAGGGGATCGACGTTCGCCTGCTTGCGATGACCGATGACGTGGCAAGCGCGTCCCCCGACCAAATCGAAAATCGACGAGGAATTGCCGGCTGCCTGGCGGTCGTCAAAGTGGCGGGGGCGGCGGCGGAAGCCGGGATGAGCCTCGACGAGGTGGAGCGGATCGCCCGAAAGGCCAACGATCGAACGCGAACGCTAGGCGTCGCCTTCTCGGGTTGCACGCTTCCGGGGGCGACCGCGCCACTCTTTACGGTGCCGGACGGGCAAATGGCGTTCGGCTTGGGCATCCATGGCGAGCCGGGAATCGCCGAGTTTCCGTTGATGGATGCGGCTTCGCTTGCGGATCTGTTGGTCGGAAGACTGCTCGAAGATATG
>DATGIR010000261.1:0-14013 GCA_035295605.1 Fimbriimonadaceae bacterium
CCTTTGCCTGGGGCAGAACGCGCCGTAGCGGTGACGCATATGAAGTTCGCGCCAGACCGTTTACCAGAAGAATAGTCACTACAACGACCGCGGACCCGCGGCCGTCTCGCGGTCGCAACCAGCTCGATGTTCAGAGGGGGCCACACCCTGGAAGCGCAAGAAAAACATTTCCTCATGGGGTGAAAAGTCGCCCCATGAGGAAATGTGAGCCCACTTGATGCCCTGAACCTAAGGCGGTCAGCCCAAGGGCGTTTGTTGGCTGGCCGGTTAGCCGCCACCGCCCAGCGGAGGGCAGCCGGGTGGACAACCCGACGTGCCGAGGGGAGTTCCACCGCACTTACATCCCGTAACGCAGATGTCTGTACCGCCGCCGGTCCCATCCGAACATGTGTTGCAGTTCCAATACTGACAAAGACCTACATAACCTTGCTGGCAGTTCGGACATCCCAGCCGGTTATTGGCACATACAATCGGTGCGCACGCCCCGACGGGTGGCTGCTGACCGAAGGCAGCGACCATCGCCACTCCCGCCAACGCGAGCGTGGATACCAGCGACAGAGTGATTCCCAGGAATCTGAGCTTAGGCATAACCTAACACCTCCCGTACCATTATACACTGAGGCTGCAGTTCCTCAGGCTTGAGGAGGTTTTCTGGTGTGTACAATGTGGGTGATGTGGGCATTTAATGTGATCCGTATGTCGCTCGTAATGGTGATGGCATTGCCTGGACCTTCTTCGCCTTCCCAGGCCAGGCATGACGGCTCTGTGCACCACGCTCAAACTCACGCCCCATGGGAAGGGCTCTATCGCGTCTTGAGTGTCACGGGGGGGGGGAGGACCCGTTGGAAGGCCCTTGAGATCAGGCGTGGGCCAGTTTTGGTGGACATGAGTCCGACGCTACATACGAAGTCACCTACGATGTTGTGGTTGTACGATGCCCGTCTAATCAGCGGCAAACGGCGATGGCTGTGCTCGGTTTTCTTTCGTTGGCATGGCGCGTTCGCTCCGAACTCATTTAAGGCCCCCGATTATTTCAAATTTGACGGCCACCGCGCCCAGTTCAGATCATCCAACTTCCCGCTTGACGGTATCCCGATTCCTAAGGTTGAGGTAACGGCGACGAGGATCGGTGCACTTCCACCGGCTGTCGGCAAACGACAAGTGCCGAAAAAGAACGGATGACGGAAGACAGCACTGCGGAATCCGTGGCCAAGCAGATACACACACGCGGTGGCGTGCTACTAGAATTAGCGACCCTCATGTTGCCGTTCTTGGGCCTGTTCCTATCGGGGACCATACTCGCGGCGCAACGAATGCGAACCCTGCTCCCGTGCGGGCACAGCAGGATCATTTGCGGGGCGCAAATGGTGGCTTTGGAGCAGGGGCCGCTAGGTCGCGTTTTGGGGTTCGCTGCCACCGTGTTCTTCGCTGTCCTCGCCCTGTTCGGGGCGGCCCGATCACTTTGGCCCCAGGGGCCGGCAAAGGCCCTGGCGGCGTCCGCCCGCGTTCTATGCATTTTAGGAACCCTCTTTAGCCTCCTCGAGGCATCCTCGGCCTTATCGCGCGGTCACACATTCTCAGTTTGGTCGGGGGCGATCTGGGTGACTACCGGACTCTTGCTGACCTGCCATGTCTCACTTCCCGGCGGGCGCTCGTCATTGCGGATGCGCACCACGGCTGGGCTCCTGGCGGCGTCGGCGGTGGCGTCGTGCGCGGTCGTGGGGATCGTGGCGAGGGGCCTTCGACCTCAGGAATTGGCCGTCCCGATGGACCCAGCGGCGCTAGCAGAGACCAACGTTTCTGAGCTTATACCACGGGACGCCATCCCGACTGGAGATACGAGCTCGAAGACGACGGTCGTTGACATCTCCGATTTGCAATGCCCGTACTGCAAGGATGAGTACTGGAAGCTGAAGACGATCGCGAAGGAGCACCACCTCCGAGTCGTGCTGCTCAACTATCCGCTCGCTATTCACGGCCAGGCAGAGCTTGCGGCCCGGCTCGCTCAAATGGCGGCGCGGCGAGGAAAGTTCTGGGAGTTCGTCGAGAAATGCTACTCGGGCTCCCTATTTACTGCGGATGACTATAAGAGCGCTGCTCTTGAGTGCGGCCTACAGCGCGCGCAGTTGGAGGCGGATCTG
Organism: Fimbriimonadaceae bacterium; assembly: GCA_035295605.1. Classification (GTDB taxonomy): domain Bacteria; phylum Armatimonadota; class Fimbriimonadia; order Fimbriimonadales; family Fimbriimonadaceae; genus DAIDHV01. Next base: position 2,142 of record DATGIR010000261.1, read on the forward strand.
GCGAGGAAGGACAACGCTTCGTGCCTCTCCGTGCAACGAGACAAAGCCGTTGCGGAGCGGCTTCACCTCCTCGGCGTTCCCACCCTCATACTCGTAGGCGCCGACGGCGGCAAGCGTTACGTGACGCACGATGAGTTATGAGCTTCGCACGGCGGTGAGCCTGCCAGAATTTACGCCTCGAATACCCTTCTGTGTGTTTGCATGGACGCTAATCCCGCATCTTGCCTTCGGGCAAGGCGCCGTCCTGAAAATCGGCGACCCAGCCCCACCTATCGCAGTGGCCCAGTGGATTCACGGCCCACCCACTGACGATCTGGCGCGGGGCCAGGTGTATGTTGTCGAGTTCTGGGCGACATGGTGCGGCCCGTGCCGGCGGGCTATTCGCCACTTGACCGAACTGCAAAGAAGGTTTGGAAGCAAGCTGACTGTTATCGCTGTTAGTACATGGGAACCCGACTGGAGGGCTGTGCCGCGTTTTGTCGCCAGAGAGGGCGCCGAAATGGGTTATCGGGTCGCGACGGACAGGGTCTCGAGTCCCTCGACGCCTGACGGAGAAATGTCGCATACCTGGATGGCCGCTGGGCGACAAGGTGAAATCCCTGCCGCGTTCCTAGTGGATGGGGAGGGAAGAATTGCCTGGATTGGGCTGCCAACTGACCTGGACGGCCCAATCACTCAGCTGCTATCAGGAACCTGGGATCGCGAGCACTTTGCCAGGGCCTACGAGATTGAGGCGGACCGGAGAGGGAGGGTCGACCGCTTCCAACGGGCGTTTTCGAAAGCGGTCAAGGCAAGGGACTGGAGTGCCGCGAACAGCGTGCTGGATCGCGCCCCCAAGGAGGTAACGCGGAAGGAATTGGACTGGCAGCGCCTGGGTCTGTACCGGCTGGCTGGCGACGATCGTGCATTCTCGATGGTCGCCGGTAGGCTCATCAAGCTGGGCCCGGCGGCTTGCGACTTCACGTTGCTTAATTTCATCGCTTGGACCATCGTCGACCCAAAGGGCCCGTTCGTGCGCAGGGACGTCAGGTTGGCACTCCGAGCAGCAGCCGAGGCCGTTAGACTCTCTGGCCGGGCACCAGACTTCGTCGATACGCTAGCGTGGGGCTACTACTGGAGCGGGAATCGAAGGAGGGCAGTTCTGTGCGAGAAAGAGGCCCTCGCTGGCGCAAGAGTCCAGGAGCGCGGGGAATTTCGCAGAACCCTCAAACGGTTTATCAACGGAGGCGGATCCCAATCACGGCGAGCAAGCGCGCATCGCAAAGGGCCTCGGGTCGCCAGGCACGTGGGCCGTCGCTCCAAACCCTGATCGACCGCCGGGCAGCAATCGTGTTTTTCACCATCGGCAGCCGCGGCGTGGCATAGGGAAGCGCAAAAACCGCGGTCGCGCACTAGGAGCTTACTATTTTGCGCCGTCGCGCGTGGTAGTGCCACCCGCCGGCGTGCCCGGGAAGGGCGGTGACCTTGTGGGGGGCGACACAGTCCAGATATCGCGCCGCCTCATTTCCCGCTCCGCGCTCGCGGCGCCTCCGGTGCAAAAGTCGCGGATCATTCCGGACATATCGTCCGCAGCCCACGTTCGGTTAGGCGGGCTGAGAGTGGAGGGTTACAATAGGGCGTGCGATCCGCTTTGCTCGCCCTTGCCCTTGCTGTGACCTCTGCCTCCTTCGCCCAGTCTCGTGACCCCAACGCGGGCGAGACAAAAGCGCACCGCGACGCGCGGATGAAGTGGTGGCGCGAGGCGAGGTTCGGGATGTTCATCCACTGGGGCCTTTACGCGGAGTTGGAGGGCGAGTACAAGGGCGTCCGCACCCCCAACATCGGCGAATGGATCATGCACGACGAGAAGATCCCCGTCGCCGACTACGCCGAGCTGGCCAAGAAGTTCAACCCGGTTCAGTTCAACGCCGACCAATGGGTGGGTATCGCGAAGGCGGCGGGGATGAAGTACATCGTGATGACCGCCAAGCACCACGAGGGGTTCGCGATGTTCCATACCGCGACCGACGGCTACAACATCTTCGACGCGACGCCCTTCCACCGCGACCCGATCGCGGAGATGGCGGCGGCCTGCAAGAAGCAGGGCATCAAGTTCGGCGTTTACTACAGCCAGGCTCAGGACTGGCACCATGCGGGTGGCGCCGCCTACGGCGGCCACTGGGATCCGGCCCAGGACGGCGACCTCCACGAGTACGTGCGCAAGATCGCCGCGCCCCAGGTTCGCGAGCTGCTGACGAAGATTAAGCCGGCCGTGCTCTGGTGGGATACGTCGGTCGGGATGTCCACCGAGGACATCGACGAGCTGACGGCCGCGTTCGATCAGGACCCCGGGCTGATCGCCAACAACCGCCTGGGCAACGGCGTTCCCGGCGATACGGAGACCCCCGAGCAGTTCATTCCCGCCACCGGCTACCCCGGCCGCGACTGGGAGACCTGCATGACGATCAACGACACGTGGGGCTACAAGTATTTCGACACGAACTTTAAGTCGACTTCGATGCTCGTGCGCAACCTTGTCGACATCGCGTCGAAAGGTGGAAACTACCTGCTCAACGTGGGCCCGGAGCCGACCGGGTTGATTCCGGCGCCGGAAGTCACTCGCCTCAAGGAGGTTGGGATTTGGCTTCGCGCGAACGGCAAGAGCATCTACGGGACATCCGCCAGCCCTTTTAAGCGGCTGCCGTTCAACGGCCGGGCGACGGTGAAGGGCGACACCCTTTTCGTGAACGTGTTCGAATGGCCGTCCGGCCCGCTGACCCTCAAGTGGCTCAAGACGGGCGTGAAGTCGGCGCGGGTGGTGGCGACGGGCGAGCGGCTCGAGTTGGGCAAGGATGCGGACGGAAACGTGACGCTTTCCGCGCCGAAGAAGCTGGATCCGGTCTCCACCGCGGTGGAGGTGACGCTGGATGGACCGGCGGTGGTCGACGAGCCCGAGGTGACCATCGCTCCCCAAGCCGACGGATCGTTTCAGCTCAAGGCGGTCGAGGCGGTGCTCGACGGCCGCGAGCTTCAGGTCGAAGGGGATGGCGACGACGCGAACCTCGGCTATTGGGGGCGCGTTCGAGACACGGCTTCCTGGACGCTGCAGGTTCCGGCCGAGCGGGCGGGGCGGTTCACCGTCGATATGGTTTACGCCTGCTCGCCCGATACCCCCGACAGCACCTTCGAGCTTCAGGTCGATGGAAAGTCGAGTGGCGTGGGTGGCACGGTCGCGGGGACCGCGGGTTGGCGCGACTACCACACGGTTCACCTGCAGGGGGTGCTGACGTTGGCAGCCGGGAAGCACGTGGTCAAGGTCGTGCCCAAGACCAAGCCCCACGACGACGTGATGAACCTGCGTCGGTTTGTCTTGGTGCCGGTCGCGCGGTAGCGTCGGCCCTCCCCAACAGTGCCACTGGCTTGAAAGAGTGTGCCACTGGCTTTAGCCAGTGCCGCTTGGGTCATCCTCACTCCGTCGGTCTGACTCTTCGCTGATCGTCCGCGGTCTCCTCACGGGGTTGCTAACCTCGGGCAGGGACGCCCTCAAACAACACAACCCCGGGTGCTCGGAGCCCAAGCGGACTGCGAAGAATAGGCCCGCCGGAGCGAGAAGACCTCATCGGCTCCCTGACTCGTGCCAACGGCGTCTCCTCTCCCCCTGGGAGAGGCAATGAGCGCAGCGAATTGGGTGAGGGCGTCTGCGGCACGGCGCCCTCCCTTCGCGTCGCTTCCCTCGGCTAGTCCTCCCGAGGGGAGGACAGATTCCGGACGACGCACAGGGCGTCGGCTACGCACACCATGAGACTGCCTCCCCCGGCCCGTGGCGCGTCATGGGATTGCGCGTTACGACCAGTCGAACGTGCGGCGATGCCCGTCGACAACCCAGTGCGATGGTGTGAGGTCGCCTGTGCGGGCGAACTCCACCGGGTAAGCCAACGGGCGGCGCACCGAAGCCGCAGCAAAGGCTCGCTTAAGGGCCTTGTTTTGTTCCGGGCCGATCGCCTCCTTCTGCGCCGAGACGAACAGCACGGTTCCGCTGTGGGCCACGAGGCCCAGCCACTGCTTGTTCTTCTCCCAGGGGATGTGGGGCGTGATGCCGACGCAATCCGGGTCGGCCTCGAAGAAAGTGCCCTGCTGGACCCCTCGGTAGGCGAGGGAGTTGACCCCCATCTTCACGGTGCGGGCCCACTCCCGGCCGCTGGTGTCGTCCCCGATCCGCTGCGCCTCCTCGAGCCCGGCCGCGAGGTGCCCGACGGTGTTGCAGCCGAGGACTAGCGAACTCCCGGCAGCATCTCGTATGGTCTGATACAAACTTCGAAGGATCTCGGCGGTGGTGCGGGTGTCGTCGTGGAACGTGCGCTTCTTGCCGACCACGCCGTCGGTCATCTGGAAGCCCCAGAGCCCGCAGACGTCGAACGTCGAGTAGTCGTGCTTGATCAGCTCGTAGCCCCAGTGGTGGAGGCGGTAGATAACCTCGTGGATCTTTTCGAGCACTTCGGGCCGGCTGGGATCGAGGATGTTGGGCGCCATGAACCACCCCTCCGGCAGCTTCTCTTTGGAGAGCAGCGGGCGTACCCAGATTCCGGGCCGGCAGCCGGCCTTGGAGATTTGGTGAGCCAGACCGGGCAAGTCGGGGAACCGCTCGTTCCCTCGGCTCCAGATGCCTTCGTCGGCCGACCAGCCGTCGTCGATGACGCTGAACGGGCGGTTGTGCAACCCGGATGCCCAGTCGGCGGCGCGCTTGGAGTCGTCGAGGATGCCTTGGGCGGAGTTGTGGCCGTAGGCGTAGTACCAGTCGTTGATGCCGTAGATCGGGGCGTGGGCCAGGCGCGGGTGATCGCAGAGGGCTCGGATGGCTTTGTGGTAGCTGCCCATGTCCTCGTCATAGCTGCGCGACGTTGTGATGGTCGCGGCCCGAAGCCCGCGTTCGCCGAGTCGCAGAGGCCGGTTGCCGGATCGCAGATCCAGCTTCAAACGGAGGCGTGGGGCCAGGATGTGCCAACAGGCCATCGCGCCGCCGCCGGTCTTGACGCCCGTCACGTAGGGATGGATGTCTCCCAGCGCGGGTGACCAATGAGATAAGAAGTACCACGGGCTCGCAATTTCGCCGTCGCGACCCAGCTTCCAGCCGAGGTCACCATAACCTCGTTCCCACGCGTCGGCGACCACCGCGAGATTGGCGCCTTCCTTGCTCCATTCGAGCGTCACATCGAAGATCGGGTCGACCGACTCCTCGATATCGACGATCGTCTCGCCTTCGACCGCCTCGTGCAGCCTTAGGGAGAGCCCTTTCGCCGACCACCCCCCGCCATGAGCGGCTTCGCGAAGCTCGACTTCCCCGATGGTGGTGCGGGCTAACACGCGGTCGGGCGGCGGCATCGAGACTTTCAGTTCGGGCACGCCGTATTATCGCGCGGCGGACGAGGACGTCCGCCCTCCATGGCGCTTATGGCGGACGAGGACGTCGGCCCTCCCGGGCGCTTATGGCGGACGAGGACGTCCGCCCTCCATGGGGCTAGACTCATCCGAGATGGTCGCCGTAGCTGTCCTGGCTCTGTTGTTCACGTCGCGGCAAGTCGAGCGAAGGGTTCTGCTCCCCTTCGACTACCAACAGGTCCGCATCACCGGCGGCATGCTGCAAAGGCAGGTCGAGGACGCCAAGGAGTTCTATCTCCGCATCCCGAACGACGATCTGCTGCTCGGCTTCCGTCGCCGAGCCGGGTTACCCGCTCCGGGCCAGGAACTCGGTGGCTGGTACAGCGACGACGTCTTCCACATCTTCGGCCAGATCCTGAGCGGCCTGGCACGTCTTTATGCGGCGACCGACGACCTGGCATGCAAGGAGAAGGCGGACGCGCTGCTCGAGGGTTGGGCCAAGACCATCGCCTCGGACGGCTACTTCTATTACTCCGCCAAGCCGAACGCCCCCCACTACATCTTCGACAAGATGGCGGGCGGGCTGGTCGACATGGCTACCTACTGCGGCCGGAAGGATGCGCTCGACGACCTCTCACGGATCACCGACTGGGCGATCAAGAACCTCGACCGCAGCCACAAGTGGCTCGACGGCGGCGAGTGGTACACCCTCAGCGAAAACCTCTATCGGGCTTACGCCCTCACCGGCGACACCAAGTATCGGGATTTCGCGAAGGTTTGGGAGTACACGACCTACTGGTCGGCGTACGCCGAGCACCGCGACCTCTTCGCCAAGCAGCCGGACGGAAACCAGACCGACCGTTACCACGCCTACAGCCACGTGAACACGCTCGGCGGGGCGGCATGGGCTTACCGAACCACGGGCGAGGCCAAGTACCTGGCGACGATAGAAAATGCATACGACTACCTTCGGGCGAACCAGTGCTTCGCGACCGGCGGATTCGGCCCGGACGAGTCGATTCTGCCCCCGGACCAGTTGCCGGGACGGTTGAAATCGACCGAATCGACCTACGAAACGCAGTGCGGAAGCTGGGCGATCTTCAAACTCTGCAAGAACCTCATCGCCATCACCGGCGACGCCAAGTACGGCGACTGGATCGAGGAGGCCGTCTACAACGGCGTGGCGGCGACGATCCCGGAGAGCCCCTCCGGCAACGTGTTCTACTACAGCGACTACAACCCGCTCGGCGCCACGAAGTTCAACAACGAGACGCGCTGGACCTGCTGCGCGGGAACGCGGCCGATGGCGGCCGCGGATATCGACGACCTGATCTACTTCAAAGCCCCGGACGGGGTGGACGTGAACCTGTTTCTGCCGTCGAGCGTGAGCCTCGACAACGGTGCGACCGTCACCCAACGCACCCGCTTTCCCGAGGAGCCGGCGACGGAGCTGGTCGTCGATGGGGCGCGCGGCGGCCGCTTCACCGTCCGGGTCCGGCGGCCGGGCTGGTCCCAGACCCCGCCGACGGCGACCGTGAACGGCAGGCCTATTCATTGGGCGGAGGATAAGAAGCACTGGATCGGGATCACCCGGAACTGGCAGAGCGGCGACGTGGCCCGAATCGAGTTTCCGATGACGCCCCGAGCCGTCCCCTTGCAGCCGGGCAAAGCCTATCCGACCGCAGTTGCGGTGGGGCCGGTGGTGTTGGCCTTTCGAAGCGCCGACGGGACGCCCGCCGCCAAAGTCGACCTCGCCCACCTCCCGACCGCCTTGACGCCGAGCCCGGGCGAGACGCTGACCTATCAGTTGGTTGCAGATCCCGCCGTTCTCGCCCGGCCCTTCTACGCCTACAAGGAGGGGGAGGAGTACTACCTCTACCTCGACCCGAGCGTTGTGGGGCAGGTTCCGTTCAACCGGATGAAGCGCGGCGGCCACTGGAACGCCGGGGGGCGCTTCTACTGGTCGAGCGAGGCGGGAGCTTGGATGGAGGGCACGTTCACCGGGGATTCGGTGCGGCTGATCGGCTGGGCCTTCGACGACGCCGGGAAGGCGACGGTGACGGTGGACGGGAAAGTGGTCGAAACCATCGACCAGTACGGCGCCGGTCGGGACCTCCCGTGGGATTGGCATCGATCCGGCTTCGGACCCGGCAGACACGTGCTCCGGGTAACTGTGCTCCACCAGAAGCAGGAAGCGTCGAAGGACTCGTATGTAAACGTCGGCGGTCTTTCCGCGCCGGCTGGGTCGTAAGTCTTCAAATTCGGCTTATCCGCTATACCCGTCTCATCTAAGGCTTATGAATGAGGTGGAGAGCGCGCGAGCGTCGTCAGGTCAAGCCGGCAACTATTCGCCGGAACTCACCGATGGCGCCCCGTGGCAAAGAAATAACATGAAGAACCTCAAGCACATTACCGTCGCTACTCTAGCGCTTTGCTCGGTGCTCGGTTCCGCTCAGACCTATTTGCGCAACCGAGACCACACCGAGCCCGGCATGCACGCCAGGTACGGTGGCGGCGTCTACTTGGGCCCACCCCGGCTCGATGTAACGTCATCGCTGATCTACGCGGGCGGTGGAATCGAGAACTTCTCGGTTCAGCGCTTCCTTCGATCGACCGAGGGCGACGAGTGGACGAACACCGAGCTCGAGAATCTACGCTACACGTATGGGCGTGAGAAGGTGCGGCTGTGGGAGCGCGCGTTCGACTTCGCGGTCGCCGACTCGGCGCGTCGAGCTACGGACGAGGGGATCACCATTCCCATCCCGAGCATGCGAGGTAGGCGGTTGGCCATGGCGTTAGTCAACGCGGGTATCGACGAAAACCATCGCTTTACCGCCGAGACATGGATGGATCGAACCGTCTCGAATAGCGTTCACAAGAAGGTCTTGGATGACCTCGACCTCCAGTACGGTCCGGATGCGACCGGTGACTTCCACCAGATCAGCAATCGGATGTTCTACGACCTGGCGATGCACCTCAACATGGACCAGATCAAGCTGGCCTGGTTCAACTAGGGTCGAGGGCTCGCCCCAACACCTCGAGTTCGACCTCGCCCGTTCCGTGTGCCACGCCCCATCCGTGGGGCGTGGCAACGAACGTGCGGAACTCGCCCTCGACCGGCAGCTTCGGCTGGACCCGCAACTTCCGCGTCCGCCCGTCGTAGTCCGTCCCGGTCAGGGCGAGGAACACCCCGTAGGAAGCCAGCGCTCGCGCATAGTGCGAGCCGCACTCGAACTCGTTGTACGGATTGCGCCGAACGCCGTCGTAGCGTTTGCGAATTCCGCGGACGATGGCCAGCGCCTCGTCGGTCATGCCGACGAACGCGAAGTGTGATGCGACCTGATACTCGTAGCCGGTCCACACCTCGTCGCTATAGGGGAACGGGAACTTGGGGCGCCCGCCGTTGGGCCACGTGCAGAGAATCAATCCGGGCTCGTCGGAGACCGCGTAAACCCGCTGGACGTTCTCGTGCTCGCCGAGCGGGTTCAGGAAGTTGTGGCGATAGATCGCCTGCAGCGCGCCGCGAATCAGCTTGGGGTCGACGAGGTCCCCGAGACCGGCAAGCGATGCCGAGAGCTGCCCGAAGACCTGGTCGCTGAGACAGCCGAGCCCGTGCTGATACTTCGGCGCCTCCGGCCCCAGGCAGTCGAAGGTCTGGATGAAATACTCCCCGTTCCAGAGCTCCTTCTCGGTCAGCTGGCTGCCGCTCTCGTAAAGGCGGCGGTACTCGGCGGCGTCCTCCGCCTCGCCGAGGTGATCGGCGATTTCCTCGGCCGCCCGCAGCGCGGCGAGATAGAAGAATTGGGTGAGGGGATTGCCGCCCTGAAAGTTGATGTCGTAGGTGTTATGCTGGTCGCCGTCCACGAGGCCGTCTCGGTCGCGATCCCACTGGACCCAGGCGTAGCCGAGCGCGCGCTTGGCGGCGGGCCAGAGCGACTTCAACCTTTCGTCGTCGCCGCTGAGGCGCCAGTCCCGAAAGAGCTGGACGACGCCTCCGAGCTGGCCGTCGCTGGCGGCGTGCCACAGGTTCGCCTGTGCGCCGAGCGGGATCGGGACGCGGAAAATGAGCGCGCCCTTCTCCCCCTCCGGGCCGCAGTTGAAGCAGTTGCGGTACTCGGTGGCCCGCATGTTCCACTGCATCTCGGGGAAGAGGTGGGCATGGGCCACGGCGTAGTTCCAAACGTGGCTGCACGTGCCCGAGCAGCATCCTTCCAGGGCGCTGCATCCCTCCCAGGCCCAGAAGGTGCCGTCCTGGAGGCGAAGCACGGTGGGGCTATGAAGGATCGAGAGGGACGAGCCCACCCGCTCCAACACGTCCGCCGGCAGCGTGGTCGAGTAGAACGCGTCCTCGAAAGTGCGCGTGCGCTCGGTCAGCTCCGTGCGGCGGCTGTAGAACTCGGCGGCGGCATCCCACGCCGTCGGCCACTGGGTGGAGTACCACGGGCGCCAGCTCGGCGCCGGCAGCTTGACGTCCCAATACTTCTCGGTGACGGGCATGACCCATGAGAAGAAGAAGGGGATTTCGACGGTTTGGCCGGGCGCGAGCTGAGCGCGGCAGCCGAGCGAACCAGGCAGTCGCCGGCCGGAGTCGGCGCTCGCATCCGGGTCGAAGTCGCCCGTCTCGCGGAACCGCTCCCACATGTTCTGGAGCGCGTCGAACCACTCCGAATCCAGCCATTGGCGCCGATAGGTGACGTCGGGCCAGTCGGTGGTTAGGGCGAACGTGCCGGTGTGGATGTTGTCCGAATCGAACCGGTCGTTGCCGAAGTGGAGGCCGCGGACCCGGCCTTCATCCCGGAACTCGCAATGCGCCTTGTCCTTGCCTTGCGGCGCCATCTCGCCGACCGGGTTGGAGGCCGACCAGGCCAGGGTCAGGTCCACCGGCTCGGAGGAGGTGTTCGTGATCTCGTATATCAGGCACGCGCCGGGAAAGGAAGAGCTCCGCACATCCAGCGGGATGAACGGATTGAACGCGTGCAGCCGAACGGCGAGCGGGCAGCCCGGCTTGTGAAGGCGCACCCGGGCGAACGGGAACGTGCCTTCGAACTCGACCGACTCGAACCCGGGAATGCCGTCGACCTGGGAGAACAGCCGACCGTGGCCGACGGTGCTGTACATATCGACCGGCTTGCCCTCGCCGGACCAGTCCCGCAGGCGCGGCCCTTGAACCGACATCGCTTTGGGCGGGCGGTTTCCCTGCCGGAACCAGAGCATCGGGAACGTGTACTGCAGCAGCAGCCCCTTGTTCGGGCGGTTGAAGATCTCCCAATCCCTTAGGCCGCCCCGTCCATCCAGGCTCACGCACCCGGTCCCAATGCCACCAAGCGGGAAGGCGATCTCGCGCAGGTGTTCGTTTCGGTAGGTGTAAGGGGCGAGGTCGAAAGCAGGGGTCAGTCCAGGGGATCGCATCGCGTGAATGTGAGTGTGGCACCCGCGCTGTGTGGCACCGGCTTTAGCCGGTGAGTCGCATGATGCTCAAAAAGACGTCCAGTCGCAAACGTCGACGTGGACCGCGGTGGGCCGCTCCTCGTAGGCGTGAACGCTGGACCACGGCCAGTCGCCCGGTGCATCACAGAGCGACTTCCTAACCGGATTCAGGTGGACGTACTCGATCGCCTTCCACACCGTCCTCGCATATAAGATGTTGCGGTCGTGCCCACCTCCCGCCTCCCAAAAGCGGTGCGTCGCGTGTCGTTGCGGGGGAGTGACGCGGAGCAGGTCTCGGAGATCGGGCGCGGCCTCGAAGATTCGCTTGGACGAGACTCCCTTCACGCTCTGTAGGATTTGGGCGATCGAGTAGGGCGAAGTGCGGGGCTGAAGGATTAGATGGGCGTGGTCCGGCATCAGCACGTACGCGTAGAGGTTGAAGTCAAACTTGGCCCGCGCCTCGTCGAGGGCCTGCAGGAAGAGCTCCGGCACGCCTGGACGCAGTAGTACGTGGGCTTTGTGATACGTGCTGAAGGTGAGGAAGTGCGAGTGGTGCGGCTCGTTGAAGGTTTGGCGCTGCTTTCGCGGTGTTTCGGAGTTACCAGACGTCCACATCACCTTGTCCACGAGCACCGGCTAAAGCCGGTGCCACACAAATGATGCCGGTGCCACACAAATCTTGCCCGTGCCACACAGCAGTCGAGGGCCCCTTAACACCGCTTGGTCGCGAACGAGTCAGCCAGGATCTCTTCGATCACCCCGCGGTTGGCAGCCGGATCGTAAAAAGCGTTCATCAGCCGGTCGTGGGGAAGGGCGTCGATCCGCTCGTTCATGATCCGCAGCACCTTGGCGTTGATCTCGATCGCCTTGTTGGCGGGCATGCGTTCGGGGTTGATGTCGAACGTGAAGAACTCGTCGTAGCCGATCATCTTGAGCGCGTAGAGCAGGGCCTCGGTGTCCTGCCAGTTGATGACGCCGACGTTCAAGTCCTGGTCGTAGTTGCCCAGCGGCTGGCTGTTCCAGTGGGTGTGGGCCAGGCGTGCCTCGCGCGATACGCGCAGGTAGGCGTAGGGAAGATTCTCATATCCCA
>DATGIR010000262.1:0-2312 GCA_035295605.1 Fimbriimonadaceae bacterium
CGCGGCCGAGTATGCCGTCTCGGGGCTGCTCCGCAAAGATCGCCGTACTCGGTGGAACTGCCCCTATGTTTACGTGGTGCTCTTCGTAGGCGCCGGCGAGTACCCGGGCGGCGGGGGCGGGCGGCCGATCAACGGCGGGCACGACCAGGGCGGCGGCATCATCATCTTGGCGGACGCCTACCTCGAAACGACGCCGAACTTTCAGTCGACCCTCCAGCACGAGCTCGGCCACGCGTTCGGTTTGCCCCACGTCGAGGTGTACGGCTACGACATGCTCACCAACAACTCGCTGATGTCGTACAACCCGAAGCACCACACCAATTTCTTCATCCAATCCGAAACGCCCGGCCAGCTCATTCCCGAGGACCTGCGCGGGCTTGCCGCGAACAAGTGGGCTTTTCCTGATTTCCGCTTCGATCCCGCCACCGACGTGCCGAAGGGGTACTCGATGCACGCGGATATCACCCTCGGCCCGATGCAGCTGGATTGACGCGCGAGGCGCTGCCAAAAGTCCTGCGACCGTTTCGATAGATTGCTTTACTGGTAGCGGTTCATCCATTGAGGAGATCCCCCATGAAAAAGATCATCGTTGGTGCACTTGTCTGCACCGGCGGCCTGGCTGTCCAAGCCGCCCAAGCCCAGTCGGTACTTCCCGTGTACCGGATCACCAAACCCGGAGTCGACCGCGCCGCCGTATCCAAGCTCGAGTCGACCCTCAACATGCGGATGGTCGAGAACCCAACTCGGGGTCACGTGACCCTTCTCGACCCGAAACGCTTCCTCGCCCTGCCGATGATGGAGGCGAAGGAGTCCGACGAGACGAAGCGGCTGCGAGCCGCCACCCAGAACAAGAACCCGCAAATCCCCATCGACATGCGCTCGATCGACCTCGCCGCCCTCGGCAAGGTCACCGCCTTCGATGAGAAGTCCGCCCTCGCCTCGGCGAGCCGTTTCCTCGAGGAAGCCGGCCTCAAGCCTCAGTTCGGCACCCCGATGATCGGCCACACCTCTCTGACTTTCCTGCCTGCCGGCGGAAGCGCCGCCACAGCGGTTAAGACTCACCACCTGGACACGTCGGTGGTCTACAAGTTCGTCGATCCGAACGGAATTCAGTTCGTCGGCCCCGGCGCCCAGGTTCAACTCACCTTCGACGCGAAGGGCGAGGTGAGCCGCTTCCGCTATTCGGCAGCCGAGCTTGAGGCCGGGGAGTCCGTGAAGCTTATCCCCGGCGAAGTGATCGACCGGCAGATTCGGGACTCCGCGCCCCGCGCCTCCTCGATCTCCAAGAGGCTCGTGTACTGGTGTCCGTCCGACGAGCCGTGGTTCGAACCGAACTCACCGGCCCCCAAGCTCGTGATCCCCTGGTACGCCTACTGCACCACGACGCAAGTCAAGAACGCCGCGGGGCGAATGACTACCGTGAAGTCGCGAATCCAGTTCATTCCCGCCACCAGCGATCCGCGCTTCGTGCCGAGCGCGCGGCTCAAGGCGATGGGCGACGGCTCGGTCGTCACCGCCAGCGTCGCCGTGACCGGCGGCGCCGGCCCCTACCGGATCATTTGGGGCGGTTCCGACCCGACCGTGTCCAGGAATAACTCCGAGTCGATCCGCTACACCGCGGTTCGCCGCTGGGCGCCCTCGATGGGCCGGGGCGTCGCCCTTGCGCGCACCGAAACGGTCTCGGCGACGGTGATCGACTCCAACGGCGTCTCCGTCGCCGTCTCGATGCCGGTCAAGGTGACCGCCAAGCCGATCGGCGCCGAGCGGATGCTCGGCTCGATCGTGGATTACGAGAACCTGCTTGCAAGCACGAGCCCCTCGATGACGGCCGCCGGTCCCGGATCACCCGGCTATGGCTGCGAGAGCCCGGCCGACCCCGGCCGCTGGACTCCGTGCCGCGTCGGTTGGCAGAACGCGATGTTCACGCCGGGCTCCGGCAGCGGAACCCAGCGCTTCTGTTGGCTCGCCGACGATGCATGGCCCGGCGACTTCGTGCTCCCGCACCCCGCCGGCTCGCTGCCCGCCCAGCCCTGGATTCACGGTGACGCCGACTTCTCCAACTGGGGAATCAACACCGCCGACCTCGTGCTCCACATCGGCGACGGGAACTCGGACGGCTTTACCCAGATGCAGCCCGGCGGCCCCGAGGCGGACTACGCCACCGGCTGGGTCAACGCGCCCGTGTATCAGCCGACGATGAACATCAACGGCAACGGCTTTGGCGTTCCCGCCGGCTACAACGTCAACTACAACAATTCCTGGGGCCCGACCGGCCCGAACGACACCCTGTACTGGCTGCTGATGGACGATTG
>DATGIR010000263.1:0-13431 GCA_035295605.1 Fimbriimonadaceae bacterium
CGCGCAAGTTTGGGATGAGCTCGAAACCTTCATCGGTCGGTTCATCACCGAGGCATAGATCTGCATGGTCAGCGCGCTCTTCTCGGCTATCCCGCCGCAGTTCATAACCTCCTCCACCTTGACGCCGTACGCCTCCAACCTTTCTATGATCATCAGCGCGCCGAAGGCGGTGGCTTCGATCAGCGCCCGGTACGCCTCGGCGGCGGTCGTGTGCAGAGTCTGGCCGACGATGAGGCCGGTCAGAAGAGGATCGACGAGCACCGTGCGGTTTCCGTTGTTCCAGTCCAGGGCTACGAGCCCGGAAGCGCCTGGGCGCAGATGGGCGGCCGCGTCCGAAAGTTCCGCGTGCGATTGGCTGGTGAACTCGGTGAACCAGGCGAAGAGATCGCCGACCGCGCTTTGGCCGGCCTCGATGCCGTAAAAGTCGGGGAGGATGGACCCCTCAACAATGCCGCAGACGCCCGGAATGTCCTTCAGCGGCTGGTCGAGCGGGTGAACCAGGCAGTCGCAGGTGCTGGTGCCGATGATCTTGACAATCGTTCCCGGCTTAACACCGGCTCCAACCGCTCCGAAGTGGGCGTCGAATGCGCCGACGGCGACCGGTGTGCCTTCCCTGAGCCCCGTCTTCTTGGCCCATTCGGCGCTGACGCCGCCGGCGCTCCGGTTGCTTGGAACTGCGGTGTCGTAGAGCCGGGAGCGAAGAGCCCCGAGACTGGGATCCAACCGGTCGAGGAACGCTTTCGAAGGCAAGCCTCCCCACTGGACCGAGTACATAGCCTTATGCCCGGCCGGGCACACGCCCCGAGCCGGCGTTCCTAGGTTGCCGGTTACCAGAGCGGGCACATAGTCCGCAAGTTCAACCCAGGAGTGCGCAGCGGAAAACACCTCCGGTGCTGCCCGGGCGCAGTGGAGGATCTTCGACCAAAACCACTCGCTACTGTACGTGCCGCCGCACTTTGCGAGATACGGTTCGCCGAGCTCCCTTGCCTTGGCGGTGATCTCCGCGGCTTCGGCATGCGAGGTGTGATCTTTCCACAGCCAAGCGTAGGAATCGACGTTGTCACTCCAATGCGAGTCGAGGGCCAGAGCGGTGCCGTCCGGAGCGACGGGCAGCGGCGTCGATCCGGTGGTGTCGACGCCGATTCCAACGACATCCTCAGGGTCGACGCCGCTTTCGCCGAGCACGCCCCGAACGCATGCCTCGAACCCGTCGCCGTAGTCCCCGGGATGTTGGCGTGCCAGGTTCGGATCGGCATCGTCGTAGAACACGCCTTCGTCGCCGCGCCGATAAGGCCAAACGCTTGTTTCCAGCGTCGCGCCATCGGCGACGTCGATCAGAACGCCGCGGACGCTGTTGGTTCCGTAATCAAGCCCAAGGGAGTATTTCGGCATCGAAGTGGCCGAATTATGAACCGCGAACAACGCGGGCCACCGGGTAAACAGGATTGCACCCCCGAGAAGGACCCTTGAGCGATCGACCAGCCCTGCGACTCTCCCGCCTGCTTCACGGCGCGGATTACTATCCGGAGCAGTGGCCGGCTGACGTTTGGGCCGAAGACCTCCGGCTCATGGACGAGGTGCGGATGAACAGCACCACCCTCGGAGTGTTCGCCTGGACGGAGCTGGAACGCGAAGAGGGGAAGTACCGATTCGACTGGCTCGATGACGTCTTTGAGCTTATTAATTCGAATGGCAAACGAATTATATTGGCGACGCCGAGCGCTGCTCCACCTGCCTGGATGTCCCGCGCCTACCCGGAGATTCTCCGAACTGGCCCAGACCGTGTCCGACGCCTTCACGGCAACCGCGTCAACTTCTGCTGGACGTCACCCGTTTACAGAGAGAAGGTTCGTTCGATAAACGAGCAACTCGCCAAGCGGTATGGGCATCACCCAGCATTGATGTTGTGGCATGTGAGCAACGAGTATGGGGGCGAGTGCTTTTGCGAACTCTGCGCGCAGGCGTTTAGGGAATGGCTTAAGGCGCGCTTCGAGGGGAATCTGGAGGCTATGAATCAGGCCCACTGGACCCGGTTTTGGAGCCACCGATACACCGACTGGTCGCAAATCGATATTCCTGGAAACCCCTACGGAGAGACCGCCAATCAGGGACTCAGCCTTGAGTTCAAGCGGTTCACGACGGATCAGATCGTCGCATTCTATCGGGCAGAGGTGGGTGCACTTCGCAAGCACAACGCCAGCGTTCCCGTAACAACCAACCTAATGGGCTTCTACGGGGGGCTGGACCCTTGGAAATTGGCTCCCTACCTCGACGTCGTAGGTTGGGACAGCTATCCGCAGTTCAGGGATCAGCCAATCGATGTCCGCGGCTGGGCCAAGGCGGCGCTCACGCATGACTTGACGCGCTCCCTCGGGGGCGGCAAGCCTTGGCTGCTTATGGAGTGCAGCCCGAGCAGCAGCAACTGGTACCCGGTCATGAACCTCAAGCCGCCGGGGATGCACCTCTTCGAAACGCTTCAGGCGGTAGCCCACGGCTCCGACTCGGTGCTGTACTTCCAGTGGCGCCAGTCCCGCGGCGGACAGGAGAAGTTTCACGGCGCCGTCGTTGCCACCGGTCAGGACAATACGAGCCGAGTGTTTAGCGACGTCTCCCAGACTGGCTCGGCCCTGGATTCTCTGAGCGCCGTCGCCGGAAGCACCACGACGTCCGACGTGGCGATCCTTTACGATTGGGATAATGCCTGGGCGATAGACGGCGCATGCGGTCCGGTTCAAGGCAATAAGCGCTACTTTGAGACGATTCTCGACCAGTATGTGCCATTTTGGGAGGCCGGAATTAGTGTCGACGTCATATCTCAGGAATGTGAGTTCGGGCAATATCGGCTTGTTCTTGCGCCGATGCTCTACTTGCTCAGGGATGGGACGGCGGAGCGGATGCGGCAATTCGTGGAGGGCGGCGGGGTGCTCCTTACAACCTACATGACTGCTTGGGCCGATGAACACGATCTAACCTTCGCCGGTGGAATCTTTTCGCCCCTCGCGGAACTCTTCGGAATTCGTGTCGAGGAACTCGATGCGCTGTATCCGGAACAGAAGCCCTGTGTGGTCCTTCCGCGCGGCAGCCACTTCGGGGTGGAGGGCGCGTTCGAGGTTCTCGGCTTCGCCGAGCGGATTCACGTTCTGGACGCGGAGGTGGTCGGCTCGTACGGCAAGTTCTGGTACGGCGAAGAGCCGGCGATCACGCGGCGATTCGTCGGGAAGGGCGAGGCGATCTACGTTGGCGCCCGCCTGGGTCACGATTTCAACGAGCCGTTCCTCAACTCGCTGGCAGCGTCGCTCAACTTGCGGCGCAACTACGACGCCCCCACCCCTGCCGGTGTCACGGTGCAGCGCCGGGTCGGAAGAGAGTCCGAGTTTCTGTTCCTGATGAACGCGGCGGATAAGCAGGCGCATCTCGCCCCGCCGGAGCGGCCGGCGGTCGAGATTCTGAGCGGAAAACCGGTTTCGCACGGCATCACGCTCCCGCCCTACGGCGTCGCCGTTCTGCGGTTGGAGTAGCCCCAAACGGGACAATTCGTCCGCCGTTTCGACCACATCGTCGCAATTGGAAAAACCTGGTAACACGGCTGGCTCAAGCTGATTTAAAATATCCGTGTGTTTGCCGGGAAGCCGGCGTGAGAGGGTCACATGCGTGGAGTTGGAATTCTTAACGTGCGCGTCCGAGTGGTTGCGGGCGCCTTTCTTCTGTTAGCGGCCGGCATAGCTCGCGCCGATTACGACGCCGCCGATCCGGGCTTTGACGCGCCATTTCTAACGAACTACTCGTACGATTCAGCGGATTTCGTGATCGCGGGCCACGACTATGCGGTTTCGAACCTGACCATGTACGACCTGAACGGGGAGGGGGCATTGCCAACGGATTCGCTCCACGACAGCCTCGTGACCACGACGTACGACTACTCCGGTTTGATCGACAGCCAGAGGATGAGCGGCACCGGAGGGATCACGATACGAGTGCACTACGATTCCGCCGGAAACTTCACCGACACGGTCGAAAGCATGACCATGGACGGCTCTGGCGACGGCCACACGATAAAGTTTCAATACGATTCGTCTACGCCTGAGAGCGAGACGGTGACCACGCTGGGGGGCGGCCAGTTCCAGGTTCATAGCTTCTTTGATGTCTTCACGGAGCTCAGCATCGACGGGGGCGGATTCGTAGCCCCGAGCAGTGGTTCGGCCAACGGTCACTTTGGCTTCACGCCCTCACCGACGCCGGAGCCCATAACGATCGGTTTGGCGCTCGCGGGTCTCGGAATGGCGGTCAAGCGCGTTAGACGGCGCACGTAGCGACGAGCCGGAATCAGAAAGGCAGCGTGGACGTGTACGTCCCCCGGGCGCCGTGCCCGCCGTACACCTGAAAATCGAGGTACTTGCCGAACGCCTCCCACAGCACGTTCCCGCAATGGCCCTGGGTAATCGCCACGTGGTGGGGGAAGTGGGCCAGCAGGACATCGCGGTAGAAGCGCTGGAGCCCGGGAATCCGGCACCACCCGTACGACCCAAACGTCACCGCCGGATTGTCCTCGAGCTTGCCTTCGGCAATCGCGACCTTCCACGAGCCATCTGGATCCTGGGTTGCGCGGGCGAGCGTGAGCGGGCCCGGCTTGCTCACAAATTCCACGGTGCCCTCAGAATCCTCGTAACGCGCCGCGCCGCTCCCGGCGATGATCTCCTGGACGCCGAGTTTGGGCTTGTGCTTGGCGAACGAGGCCGGGAACACGCCGCAGTGCCACACGTTTACGAGCTCGTCGTCGTCGTTGTGGAGGTTGTTCCAGTCGGCTAGCCCCGCCGGCGAGCCGGAGGCGAGCATACAGGCGTGCATGCTCAGGGTGCCAAGGATATCCGCCTCGCATGCGCTTGGCATGCCTTCGTCGCCGAACCGGCTCATCGTGGTGCAGCTACACACGCCGTAGTTGGCCTGAATGCTTGTCCAGCACTGGATAGCGAAGGCGTCGATGGCGTTTTCCTTGCCCCAGTGCCGAAGGAAGTTTTCCAGCTTCGCGCTTCGAAGGATGGACTCTCGCTTGACCCCGGATACATCGGCGTACTCTTCGATGCTCTGGGCGATCTTGACGACGTCCGCATCGTCGTCCGCCATCTTGTTGCAGGCGGAGAAGACCTCGCTCAGATCGAGAACCACTGTGGTCGGTCCGAGCCGTTGAAGCTGCTTTTCATCGAACCGGCAGGTCCAGAATGCCTCGGGCCGGGCGCCGATCTGCCCGTACCTGGCCCTTCGAACTCCGTTCACAACCCGGCAAACGCGAGCGAACCAGTCGAGATCGGACTTGAACTTGGCGTCGGAGGGAAAACCGATCGGGGTGCCGGCGACCGAATACTTCGCGCCGACCTGCCGCAGGCTCTCTCCGATCGATAAGAGCCCGCAAAAGGCATCGCGCCGCGGGGTTTTCATCGTCAGCGTTTCCTCTTCCTGACAGCCGAAGATCATGACGGGAACATCCAGCTTCGCCTGGCGGATTACCCAAGCCGCCGCTTGTTCGTCGCCAAAGTTCACCGCGCCGATGACGATGCCGTCCACATCGGCATCGCGGAAGAGCTTGGCGCACAACTCGGCCTCCGCCCGATTCTCGACGCATCCAACTTTCGTCTGCTCGGGTGTGGGCACCACGACCTCAAGCCCCATCGCTTCCATCGCGTCGATCGTCTGTTGCCGCATCTTGGCGGCGAGGTTGGCGGAGAAGAAGCCGCGGTTGGCGGGGACGAAGCCGAGCTTGGTTCGGAAGGCGAGCACGACCCATAATACATTCGCCATGCTTCGCGGCGTGTTAGGGCCTTTTGCCATCGCCTTGACCACCTGTCTAGCGCACGCGGATCGGCCCCGCCTGGGAATTCAAACCGGAGGGGATGACCACTTGAAGGCGTGCTTGAGCCCGAACGGCAAGTGGCTATTCACGGGGGCGGCCAACGCCAACGTCGCACGGCTTTACGATGTCCCGACGGGCCGCTTGATTCGGTCCTTCACCGGCCACTCGAGCACGATCGACGACGTCGCCGTCAGCCCCGACTCCCGGCTTGGAGCTACAGAGGGGGACGACCGAACGATACGGATTTGGGATCTCCACACGGGCAAGGAGCTTGTCAAGATCGAGTCGAAGTGGTTCTTCGACGGCCGGTGCCTTGCGTGGTCGCCGGACGGCAAGTACGTTTGCAGCTCGGCTAGGCACCTCGTGAACGATCCGAACGGCGGGCATCACGACGCACACAGCACGAGTGTTTGGAGCGCCAAGAGCGGCGCGCTTTTCGCGAGCTTCGACGGAGGAACCTGGGGCCTCCGCCCCTGCATCAGTCCTGACGGGAAGTACATCTATTTCGAATCGGATTCTAACTACCGAGAACCCAAGATCGCCAAGGTCTCACTCGCGACTCGGGCTGTCGCCGCTACGTTCGCAGCACCCGTTTCCCCGTGGAGCATGGCCCTATCCGGCAGCGGCGCCAAGCTATTCGTCGCCGGCGAGGAGACCGTGGAGGTTTACGACGCGGAGCAGGGAAGCCATCTGCGAACCATCAACGGGCATGGCCGCGCCCTCTTCGCCGTCGGGGAAGCGGCGTGGTGCGAAAGCCCGGAGAAGAGCACGGTGACCGTCACGAACTTGTCCACCGGTGTGCAAATCGGGACGTTTCCACGGAATTCGGACGCCTGGGAATGGAGTGTTTCCGGTGACGGACGGGTGGTCTCATTCTGCGGCGACGACTCCGTCTCGCTCTTCGACACGGCCTCGCGCAGAAAGATCTGCGAGACGCGTGGCCTCACAACCCCCGTGACCGCGCTCGGGGCGCCGTCGCCCGACCTGCTTGCGACGAGCAGCGATGACGGCGGTTTGCCGATATGGTCGCTTCGCGAGGGTTCGCCCGAGTTGGTGCTCCGAGGGAAGCCCGACGAGTTCATGACGCTTGCGGTGAACCGAGCGCGCGGGCTCATAGCGACCGGGGGCCACTCGAAGGAAGTGACCGCTTGGCGCTTGTCGGATGGGGGCCAGGCGTGGAAGCTTTCGCTCGAGAGCGACGGAAGCTTCGATCTCAACTTCAGCCCCGACGGAGCGTGGCTGGCGGTATCGGCCAAGCGCTATCTGTTCTCGAAGAACTCGGAGGAAAGCGCGGTGGTGGTGTACGACGTACAAAGTCGCAAACCCATCGCCCGGTTCAAGGCGCCCAGTGTCGGCTTTTGCCGCTTCTCCCCGGACGCGAAGTACCTAGCGTTCATGGATGGCCACACAGTGCGGCTTGTGGAAACACGGAGCTGGACTGAGGTTCGGGAGCTCGACCTGAAGGGGTATGCCATCTGCATCGCCTTCACGCCCGACGGGCAGGAGCTTTGGGCCACGAACGAAAAGGGGGCGATCGAACGCCTTTCGACAACCTCGCGCACCCAACTCGCCGAGTTTCACCTCGCCAATTCCGAGCTCCTATGGCTCGCGTTCTCGCCAGACGGATCGCGATTTGTAACCTGCGAGGACTCCGGGCAGCCAAAGGTTTACGATGCGAAGACGGGCGAGGCGAAGCTGACGCTCGGGGCGGCGCCCGCGTTGGTGTTGCCGACCATGTTCACCGAGGATGGCAAGTTCGTCGTTGGCGGGCTCATCGACGGGACGTCACGGATTTGGGATGCCCGCACCGGAAGGATCGTTGCCACGTTTGTCTCCTTCAAGGATGGGACCTGGGCGGTGGTCGACCCCGACGGGCGGTATGACGCGAGCAACGGCGGGGACGTCGATGGACTGTTCTGGCTGCTTGGCGAACATCCGATCGCCCTTTCTCAGCTCAAAAGCTACTTCTACGATCCGCATCTCTTGGCCAAGGTGATGGGTCTCGGGCACGGGACGCCGCGAGCAGTGCCCAACTTAGACGGCGTCGGGATCTTTCCCGACATCGAAGTCAGCCTCGATCCCAAGACCAAATTGGTGACGGTTACCGAGAGCGACCAGGGGGGTGGAATCGGAAAGACCGAGATTTCACTTAACGGGGTCAAGATCGGCACGCGGGCGGCGCCTCCCGCCGGCACCACAAAGTTCAGCTTCCGGATCGACACGGCGGGTGCGAATGTGGCCTCCCGGCTGTTGCCAGAGGAGAGCGCGGCAGACCCCAACATCAACCGGCTCGAAGCCACGCCCTATAACTTTGCCGCCAGCTTGCGAGGCCGGCCGGCCGGCGTCGACCTCAAAGGGGTGAGTTCAGGTCCGCCGTACAACCTCTATGCGTTGGTCGTCGGTTCGAACTATGCCGGAACCAAGCGCAATCTGCGTTTCCCGGAGTCGGACGCCACGTCGTTCGCGTCCGGGCTGGAGCTTGCCGCATGGGAGTTGCTGGGAAAGTTCAGGGTCCACGTCACGCGAATCGTTACCGGGACGGACCGTGCCCCAACCAAGTCAAACCTGAAGGCGGCGATGGCGCAGATCGCCCAGAGCGCGAAGCCGGCGGATATCGTTGTCGTTTATTTGGCCGGCCATGGCGTGGCTCGCGCCAACGGCAAGGAGGGCTACTACTATCTCACTGCGGAGGCAGGCAATTCCGATCCCGAAGCCGACCCGCTCGCCGATCGATACACCCTCTCCAGCGCCGAATTAGCGAACTGGCTCCAGCAGGATGTGAAGGCGGCCAAGCGGGCGATCATCATCGATACCTGCGCCGCGGGGGCGGCCGCAACCGACCTGACCGAGCCGCGAGAGGTGAGCGCCGATCTTGAGCGTGCGTGGGAACAGCTCAAGGACAATGCCGGGCTGTTTGTCCTCGCCGGGTGCGCTCCGGATCGGGTGAGCTATGAAGCGACCAACGTCAAGCACGGGCTCTTGACCTACAGCCTGCTCGAAGCCATCGACCAAGCTCGGCCGGCGGCGCTTGCCAGCCACGGCTACCTCGATGTCGACCAGTGGTTCGACTACGCCCAAGTACGCGTTCGAGAATTGATGAACGAACTCGCCCTTCTCGGCGTTCAGAAGCCCGAGAAACACGCGCAGGCGAACTCGGGTAACTACCCGGTCGGACTCGTCAACAACAATGTGGTCGGCAAGCTGGGTTTGCCGTTGCCGGGGCCCGTGTTGATCCTCGACACCTTCCGGACGGCCGACAACCTGGATCCGTTAGGCCTGGAGGACACGATCGAAGGAGCCCTCCTGTCCGGCCCATCGAGTCGTGGCTCAAACGCGGCGACGTATTGGCCGTCGATCAGGCGTCACCCGAAAGCCCTCCAACTCAACGGGAGCTACAAGTTTGACGGGGATCGAGTGACAGTGACAGTCCGGCTCATGCATTTCGTTGGACCGAAGCTGCGCGCTGAGCCGTTCGACACCTTCGAGGTGATAGGATCACGGTCCAAAGTGCCGGAACTGGTCGCTTCGATCCTGGATGCCGCGAACCAACGAATCCCGCAAGATTGGGAGCGTCTCAACCACTCCCCTTCACAGTAAGCTTGGCAGCGCATGATGACGGTAGCCGAGTTGCGGCAGGAGGTGTTGTACGCCAACAAAATGCTTCCGGCGGCCGGGCTCGTCACGATGCATTCCGGGAACGCCAGCGGCTATGACGCCCGCTCCAACACGCTGCTCATCAAACCGAGCGGAGTCGACTACGATCGACTGACCGCTGAAGCCCTCGTGATGGTGGACGTCCTGACCGGAACCGTCGTCGGCGGATCACGACTTCGACCCAGTGTGGACCTGCCCCACCACCTGTACCTCTACCGCAAGTTCCCCGAACTCGGCGGAATCGTGCACACGCACAGCAACTACGCGACGGCATTCGCGGCGGTGGGTAAGCCGATCCCACTCGTGCTCACCGCCATTGCCGACGAGTTCGGTGGCGAGATCCCGTGCACGCCGTATGTGGATAACGAGGGCGAGAACATCGGCGAAGCAATCGTCAAGCACCGGACGAACGCACCCGCGATCCTGCTTGGCAATCACGGCGTCTTCACCTGGGGAGCAAACCCACGGGCCGCGCTGAAGGCGGCGATTATGACCGAGGACGTAGCCAAGACGATTTGGCTGGCGCAGCAGATCGGGACACCGAAGCCGATCTCGGCCGAAGAAGCGGTGAAGTGGCACGACCGCTACCAAAACCGGTACGGTCAGCGGTAGCCATGATTAACGCCATCGCGCTGGCAGCCTGCATGCAGGCGCCCTTCTACCTTCACGACGGGGATCGCGTGACCTGGTACGGCGACAGCATCACCGAGGACGGCCGGTATGGCGCGTTCGTGGAGATGTTCGTGCGCACCAGGTTTCCGAAGCTCAACGTCCGCTTCACCAACTGTGGGTGGGGCGGCGACAAGGTAACCGGCGGTGGCGGCGGCAACGCGCAGGACCGGATCGACAAGGATTTCAGGCCTTCGAATCCAACCGTCGTCACCATCATGCTCGGCATGAACGATGGGAACTATGCGCCCTTCTCCGCGGAGACCGACTCGGCGTTCGCGAGCGGCTACGACAAGCTGATCCAGCTCATGCAGGGGGTCGCGCCTAAGGCCCGATACACGCTGATTCTGAGCTCGCCGTTCGACGACTTTGCGCACCAGCCGAAGAATTACAACGAGGTGCTTCTGAAAATGGGCGCCCACGTGAAGGACTTGGCTTCAAAGTATAGGTTTGATTACATAGACTTTAATGATCCGCTTGCAAAGGCGCTGACGCAGGCGGCAAAGGACAACCCGCAGCTCGCGGTGCGGATCCTGCCCGACGCGGTTCATCCGCAGGAGGCGGGCCACCTGCTCATGGCAGCGACCCTGCTCAAGTCGTGGAACGCGCCGAGCCTGGTCTCCGAGGTGACGATCGACGCGAAAACCGGCGACGTCAAGCGCAGCGAAGGCACGAAGGTCACGAAGACTGGCCAGTGGGAGTGGAAGCAGACTGACGCAGTGCTGCCGATGCCGATCAACTTCGGCGACCCGGCGGTTGGCCTGATCGCCGATCCGGCGGGAGTTCTCGATGCGCTCGACGACGAGATGCTTATGATGCCCGGCTTGCCCACCGGGACGTATTCGATCACGATCGACGGGCAAGAGGCGGGGCGGGCCAGTGCCGACGACCTTGGCAAGGGGATCAACCTTTCCAAGATGAAGACCCCGATGATGGCGCAAGCGCTTGCAGTGGGCAGCTACGTGCTGCAGAAGGTCCAAATCAACATGCAGGAGTGGCGCCAGTTTCGCCGGCAGTTGGACTGGGCGCCCAGCGCAGCCGCCGCCAGCAAGGCGATGCAGGCGGTCGAGGAGGACCTCACCAAGAAGGCCCAGTCCTCCGCGACCCCAACAACGCACACTTTCGTGGTTGCGAAGGTGCCCTAACCCTAGAGCTTTATCGGCTTGGCGGAACGAAGCACGACCGGGCCGATCAAACCGCTCTCTTGAAGCGGCGAGTTCTTGTCATAGAAGCGCCAAGTTGCAAACGTATAGCGCTTCGTCTTGGGTTTTGGCTTGCCCTCGACCAACCACTTTGGCAGCGTTTTGATCTCGCCGCCCGGCCGATAGTCGGCCTCAGGCGGCTGCTGCTCGTCCCCGATTAGCCGGTTCGGCCATAAGTTCGTCACTTCGACCTCCAGGGTGTTCCTGCCGGCTTTGGCCACTCCGGTGACGTCGAGTCGGAAAGGCGCCTTCCAGAGTACGCCGTAGTCGTGACCGTTCAGCTTGACTCGGGCGAAGTTCTTGACCCTGCCAAGGTCCAGGTTAAGCACGCGGCCGGAGCCGGCCATGGCTGCAGGAAGGTCGACCGTCGTGCGGTACGTCGCGGTCCCGGAGAAGTATCTAATTCCAGGATCGTGACTGTCGGGCCAGGAGATCAGCTTTCCGAATACCGCGCGGGAGGGGGCTCCCCAGTTGGGTGGGAATGCGACTTCCCAGGCGTGGATTGCCGACACAACGTCGGCCGGCTTGGTTCGGATCGTTCGCTCCGGCTGGTCACCGCCGTCGAGCACGGAGGTGAAGGTGCCCCCGCTCCACGAGACGAGGCGAGGGCCGGGGAGGAGGTCGTAGCCGGGGGGCGCCCATTCTTGGAGGTTGGGCTCAAAACTCAGCACCCCGTTCTCCTCGATCGCGGCATTCATCTCCTTGCCGTTGTAGGAGTACTGGACGCGAAGCCGTTTGACATGATTGACCGCCGGATCGCCGAAGAGTGAATTGCTCGCCGGCACCGACCGGTGTCCTTTGGCCACGTACTCGGCGACTGTCTGGGTGACGTCTGCCCCGGTGGAGGAGCCATCGACCGGCTCGTACCACGCGCCCGTGATCCGCACCGTCGGCAAACTTCGGGGAGCCTCACCGGGCCTTACGAGTCGCCGCAGATGAGGAGCATCCGAAGGATGTCGAAAGACCACGAATACCGACCCAGCCGGATCGAACGAGAGCTGCACGAACGTCTGGCCCCCCGTGGAGGTCCAGATCGGAGCCGCCTCGATCCTTCCCGTGTCGGGGTGCCATAGCTCGGGAGCGCGCCCGGCTGAACGGAAACCGACCGTCACGTTCGCTGGGCGATAAGCCTGGTTGGATAGGAAGTAGGCGTCCTCGGAACCGAGCGTACGATGGATGTACTGGATTCCGGCATCGCGGTCGCCGCCTTCGACGATGCAATCCTGGGGGAGGCCCATGTTGGTGAAAACCTGGTCGAGCGACACCCCGTCGACGACGCGTCCCTTGCCGAACCGATGGCTGTGAACGGCCTTGCCGTCGCAGTCGCCCCACACTTCTGCAGCGAGGTCATGGACCTTGGCATCGCAGCTCGGGAAATCCTCGAGGCTGGGGGAGGCAACCGGCTTTCGGCCGATGACGGTAGCGCCGGCCTTCACCAGCGCCGCGACCTTGCGCAGAATCCGGGGCGACATCTTATCCGTCTCCGGCAGCACCAGCACGTGGTAGCGCATTCCGCTCGGCAGCACGATCCAGCCGTTCTTGACCGAGGTCCGTTCGAGCAATGTTTCCGTGTCGCAGCCGTCGTAGTCGTAGCCGGCTGGGATCTGGGGCCGCAGATTGGGCCGGAAAGGCAGATCGTTTGGCTCGTTCTCGCCGATAAAGTAGAGCGCGTCAGCAGAAAAATGGCCGCTTTGGAGCACAGCCTGGCACCGGGAGATGTATTCGATCCATGCCTTGGCCTGCTTCCACCAGGTGATCGTGCGCTCAAAGTTGAGCCCCCAGGGACCCATGGTCATGCCCGGCTCGACGCCGAGCCAGGGCTGATGGGCGTACCGGTGGAACACATAGCGGTTGATGCCGTTGCAGAACATCCGGTCGCCGAGGGCCTTGATCGAGTAAGGGTCCTCCTTGTACTTGGCCACGCTCAGGTCTGAAGTAAACGACTCGGCAGCAACAACCGGCCGGCCATAGATATGTGCGGATGAAGCCGCCAGCTTCGTCGTCTCTTCCGCCATGCCGTTTGGCGGCCAGAACTCGGCCATCGGGATGTCGGCGTCGGCG
>DATGIR010000264.1:0-3171 GCA_035295605.1 Fimbriimonadaceae bacterium
AATTCTGGCGGTCTCTCTCGTCGCCTACGCCGTCCGTGCGATTTGGCTCCCGTTGGGGCTGGCGTTCCTTCTCGCGATGATCCTCGACCCGGTCGTCGATCGAATGGAACTGAGGGGTTGGAGCCGTCCAAAGGCTTCGGCATTCATCTTCGTGAGCTTCTTGCTTATCGTGGGAGGCCTCGCAATCCTTGCCTTTCCACGAGGGGTGGACGAGGTCAACCTGCTTCGAGACGGATTCGCGCGGTATTTCCCCGATCCCAGCCACAAAGGATTGACCCACTCCTTCCGTAGCATGGGGGCGCCCACCGCCCTGGCCGACGCCGGGGTCGCTGCGATCGAGAACGCGCGGGTGAGCCTGCAAAGGTCTTCAAGCTTGTACTCGACGTACGGAATGTCGGTTGTTTCGAACGCGGTTTGGATCGTGATAGTGCCGCTCGTCGCGTTCTATACGCTTCGAGACTTCCACATAATCCTCGCGAAAGCGCTGCTGCTGGTGCCTTCCCGGCACCGGGATCTTGTCCAGACCGCCGTCACGGAATCCACCGGCGTTTTCGCAAGGTACCTACGCGGTTTGGCCATTGTCTCGGTCTTAGACGGTATCGCCACCGGCCTGCTGTTGCGAGCGCTGAACGTGCCGGGTGCGCTGCTGATTGGGGTTGTCGCCGCGCTCCTGTACGGCGTGCCCTACTTTGGGGCTCTGATCACGCTGCTCATGACGGCAGCCGCGGCGTTTGTCGGAGGCGGACTTGGGCTGCTATACCTTGCGACGGGATTGAGCGTCCTGCTGCATCAGGTCGTCTTCGATCAGGTGGTTAGCCCGCGGATTCTCGGCGCCCACGTGGGCCTTCATCCTATTCTTAGCATCGTCGCATTGCTGGTCGGCCACTTGCTTCTTGGAATCGCGGGAATGATCCTCGCCGTACCGGTCGCCGCTTGCGTCCAAATCGCGATCCTCGCGGTCGCGCCAAAGTTGTCTCACGAGGTCGAGATCGCGGCGCCAAATTTCGATCATCCCGACACGGTAGAGTCATTGGCCGAGGAGACGACTGAAGAGCATCAGCGGATCGACGCGACGCAAGAGCGTCACGCCGCGGTTTCTGCAGCCGTGGACTCCATCGAACTGATCGCAGCGGAGTCTGGAAGCTTGATCGCAAGCAGTCCCGAACCGCTATCGGAGCCTTAGAGAAGCCCGCTCGAGTCCCAATCGCATCAGTTTGTGTGTTCGATGGAGGCGGCTCCGAACCGTTCCGACCGGCGTTCCTAATTCGGTCGCAATATCGTCGTAACGCTGCTCGTCGATATCGGCCTGCCAAAGCAAGCGACGCTGGCTTTCATTGAGCGATGCCAAAGCATTTCCCAAGCCTTCGCTCAACACACCCGCCATCAACTGGGCCTCCGGGCTCGGGCGCGTGTCGGCGAATTCGAAACTCTGAAGTTCGCCGCCGCCCTTCTCCACCGACTCGTCGTACGAGACGGTCTTGACTCGTCTTCGCCGCGTGCGGAGGAAATCGAGGAAGACGCGGGTGACGATGCGAAAAATCCAATTCTCGAACGAGCGTCCGCGCTCGTACCTTCCAAAGCTTCGATATGCGCGAAAATACGCCTCTTGGGTTAAGTCTTCGGCATCGGATCGACTTCCGCTCAAGCGGTAAGCCATGTCGGAGACCTTCCGATAGCTTCTTTCCATCAATTTGTTGAACTCGATGGAGCGGCTACCTCCGTCCCTGGCCGAGTTCAACTGTTCTGTAGCCATAGCCATAAGGTGACAGAAGCCGCCTCTCAATGAAAGTCTGCGATTGAATGTCCGTGTTCTAACGGACTCGATGTGTATTTGAAGTCCACATGGATGCACGGACGCTTGAAAGCTGACAGTGCAGAGGCGGGCTAGATTAACGCTTAAGGCACGCGCAAGAATAGATGTATCAAGAGAGGTAATTGACATGAATTTAGGCAAACACGGCTATCGCTGGGTTCTTGCCGCGCTGCCAGTCTTTCTGGTCGCGTGCGCGGGCAGCGGTGGTCTCGGAAATGGATCATCGAGCGGAACCGGATCGTCCAACGGATCCTCGAGCGGAACCGGCTTCACCGGGTCGACGAACGGAACCGGCAGCACTGGCACAGGCGGAACTACAGGCTCCACGGGCACCACGGGCTCGAGCGGCACCACCGGCACGACGGGAACCAACCCGGCGGGGCCACCGCCGGTTAATCTCGGGTTGGCCGGCAACTACGCGGTATTTGCGGACACTGGCATCTCTAACGCCACTTCCCCGGCCGCGATTACGGGGAACATTGGTGTCGGCCCAGGCGTGACTTCGACGGCGATCACCGGTTTCGCGTTGATCCTGGCCGCGGGCAGCCCCTATTCAACCTCGGCCCAGGTGAACGGAAAGATCTACGCGTTCGATTACGCGCCTCCTACCCCGACGAGCGTAACTACGGCTTCGACGGACATGGCGGCTGCGTACAAAGACGCGGCTGGACGTGTGCTTCCGAACTTCTTGAACCTCAAGAGCGGAAACCTTGCCGGCCTCACCCTCTATCCGGGCCTCTATAACTGGGGGACGGCGGTGACGCTTCCGGTTGGAACGAGCGTGACCCTCTCGGGAGGTCCGAACGACACTTGGATCTTCCAAATTTCGGGATCGCTGACCACCGGCGCTGGGACCCACGTCTTTCTTGCCGGCGGCGCCCGGCCCAAGAATATCTTCTGGCAGGTTGCCGGCACGTCCGTAAGCCTGGGCGCAAACGCAACGTTCTCAGGCATCGTTCTGGCCAAGGATGCCATCAACTTTGGCAGCCACGCACTGACCAATGGCAGACTATTGGCGCAGACCGCGGTGAACCTGGACGCGAACACCGTCTCGCAACCCACTTCGTAGGGATCCAACCCCACGTAAAGCCCGAAGCTGGAAACGGCCTCGGGCTTTCTTTCTGCCGGCTCGGCTTGACGGATCCAGCAGACCGCCAGAATCTTACTAAGGGGAAAGCGGAGGACCTACGCCAGCAGCCCCGGCACCAGGTTGCCAAACACATCCGTCAGCCGGAAGTCGCGGCCCTGGAAGCGGTACGTGAGCCGCGTGTGCTCCAGGCCCATCAAGTGCAGGACGGTTGCTTGCAAATCATGCACGTGAACGCGGCCCTCGGTGACCTCGTAGCCGATCTCGTCGG
>DATGIR010000265.1:0-4176 GCA_035295605.1 Fimbriimonadaceae bacterium
TCTCGACCGCGAACGTGGCGCTGCCCTTGTCAACCTTGGTCATGCGAGCCGTGGTGGCGCCGGTCAAGATGCTCTTTTCCGGCATCTTCGTGAACTCCATATCGAGCGGCTTCGTGTTACTCAGACCGTAGTAGCGATAGGCATCGGTCTGGAGCTCGGCGGGAACCTTCGAGCGGTCGATGTCGGTCTTGGGCGCGGGCGGCGTCTCCGGGGTCGACTTCGAACCGGGCTCGGCCTTGCCCGCGTCGCCGCCCTTTGCGGGTGAAGGCGTCTTGATCGCAAAGTTCGAATCGGGAACCTTCGAGTCGCATCCGATGCTGAGAAGTGCCACTCCTCCGAGAAGGAACCCGGCGCCGGCTGAGTTGATTCTGTTCATTTGTTCTTTTGAAGCGAGTCCACCGCCTCGACAAGCAGCCCCTTGTCCGGCATCTGGACGATTGTCAGGTTGCTGTCGACAAGCTCATGGCGGATGCGGGGCGCCGCGATCGCCACGCCGTTGGAGACAAGGAGAAGCTGATCATGCGGATGCAGCTTGCTGTACTGCCACAGGCGGAGCCGCCCCTCGTTTGTTACGTGTAAATCGAGGTCCCACATGCTGGCCGCGGTGTCCTTCCCAAGGCCCTGCGTGCCGACCTCGCTCGGCCGGAACGATGCATGGTCGATCTGCTCGTCCGTGACCACCACGAACGCGCTGCTCAGGATCAGCTCCGCCTTCGCGGCCGCGTCCATGAGCCCGGAGGGATCGACCAAGCGTTCGAGCTTCTGCCGGACGTTTTCCAGCTTGCCCTTTGCCTGCTGGTCGTCAACCGCCTCCTTGTAGTAGGCGGCCTTTTCCTTGTTCGTCACGTCGAAGCGCTGGCTGAACCTCGCATTCGTGGCGACCATGACGTCCGGCTGATACCAGCGCTTGACCCTCGCTTGGAGCAGCCGCTGCTGGGCGCCGACCTGAACGTGAACCGGGACGGGCGTCTCGACGATGATTCCGTTCTCGAGCGCCGAGATGTGAAGCTCGGAGAGCGGCTTGCCGTCTAGGTCGACGTTCAATTCGGGGACCAGCTTCTTGGTCAGCTCCGGGTCGCCGGCGAGCACCTTTTTGATATCCTCGGCGCTCCAAACCGGGGCGCGCGGCGGCCACTCTTCCTTCGGGTTGAGATCGCCGACGGCGCCGACGAACTTCGATAGCGCAGCTTCGTCGCCTCGAAGCGAGTCCATCATCTCCTTGATCGGGAGCTTCTTTTTCGACGCGCCCTCGGACTCCGTCTCCTCTTCCTTGTCGTTGCCCGAGTTCTGGAAGTCGACGTCCTTCGACTCGACGAGATGGGCGACGCGGTTCGAAACTTGAATGGTGAAACCGTGACCGGTCTTGAGGCCGACCAGGCAGAACTGGCGCGGCTCGAGGGCGCCGAAGTGCTGGCTCAGGATGTAGGCGCCCGCTCCGTACGTCCATCCAAAGTAGCCGACCGCGGCAACAATGGCGAAGCCCATCACGAGTTTGGTTGAGCTGCTCAGCTTGAAGCGTCGGCGTCGACGTGGAACTTGAATGGCTGTTTGCATTGCTACTTCGCTGAAACCGTCCTCGGCCGGCGGCCGTTCCAATGCGACTCTAGCGAACAGTGTACCGGCCCGTCACTCGGTTGGATTGAAGCCGAGGTAGAGGTATCCGGCGGCGATTGTCAGCCCGATCGTGACACCAACATTGATCATCGAAGCGATGACCGCGCCCGGAAGCGGCGAATGATTCGGCACCACGATTGTCAAGCCGATAAAGACGCTCACGCCGGGCGCGGTCGCGACCGCGATCCCGAGGAGCTGCATCAGCCCGCGAAAGCCGCGCTGAGTCCCGTCGTCCACGTCCGGGAAGAGGAGGGTCACGACGAGCACCGAGGAGCTCAGCATGATCGCCAAGCTCGGGCCGTACATCAGGTGCGCAAGCGCGTACGGCCACAGCGGCGCGCATCCGATAAGGGCAATGACGGTGCATCCCAG
Source organism: Fimbriimonadaceae bacterium (assembly GCA_035295605.1). Lineage (GTDB taxonomy): Bacteria > Armatimonadota > Fimbriimonadia > Fimbriimonadales > Fimbriimonadaceae > DAIDHV01. Next base: position 1,987 of record DATGIR010000265.1, read on the forward strand.
ACTGACTGTGATCGGGATGAATGTCTTCGCGAACACTTCGACCGCCATCAATCGAGCGGGAGAGAACGGCAGCGGCTTCAGCAGGTCGATCCGCCGCAGAAGCTCGACGTAACCGTTCGAGGACGAGGCCATGATGAACATGAAGACCCCCATAACCTGGCAGCCTAGGAACATGAACCCGACGACCATGAGCTGGGCGCTGACCTTGCTCCCCGGCGCCCGGTAGAGCGCCACCGGCAACAGCGAATAGATGATCGCGCTGATCACGATGATCAGCGTCGCGCCCCGGAATGAGCGCCGCTGCACGACCGCTTCTCGCCAGATCATGGCTCCCCAGGGCCGAACCCGGAGCCGATGCAGCCAGGTTTGACGGCCGGACTTCAACTTTCCGCGCCGGGCCTGGTCGGCAAGGATCGCGGTCATGTCGCCGCTTCGGCGGAGCCGCGCGGACTCGGTGGTTTCGAACCCACGGACCGCGGCCTGGTCGTACATCCAGCCCACCTGCGAGAGTGCAACCGCCAGGCCGGCCGCCATCATCGCGAGGAACGCGAAACCGCTGACGAAGGTGTTCTGCATTCCCGTCAATGGACCAAGCGCGAACATGCTGCCCAAGTGCGCGAGGAAGAACGTGATGCGCAGGACCGGCGACCCCGCGAGCGCCATCATCGTCGGAACCGACCACGAGTGCGCCAACTGGTAGGTCATGTAGCCGGCGGCCGAGAGCACGAGGCCGGCGGTGCCCAGGCTGAGGATCTTCGCATTCCGGTCGCTGGCCAGGTCGCTCCGGTTGACGAAGAGGGTCGTCGCATAACCGAACACGGTCCAGACCATCGCGAGCAGGATCCATGCGTAGGCGGCGGTTCTAAAGACGTACCCGGCGGTTTCCGGGTGGGGGACGTTGACGAGGAAGCCCGCCGAGCTGATCGGGCGCCAGGTGAAGATTCCGATCACCAGGGGGATCAGCAGGGTGGCGAGGTAGTCGCGCACCACGCGAAGAAACATGACGAGGCGCGGCGAGACGGGAGTTGGGAAGAGGACGTCGATGTCGGCCGCCGTCATCGTCCGGTTGTAGGAGGGCAGCTGGATGAGCAGAGTCATCGAGAGGAACATGAAGACCGCGAAGACGAGGGCATCAAGTATCTGGATGATCGAGTACTGGAGGTGCGGCAACGATATCCGGCTCGCCGGCATTGGAATCGTGCGGGGTGACGTGTACGATCGGGTCGCGACCCACGCGTAGTAGCCAAGGAATGCAACCAGGGTGATGAGTCGCTTAGGCGTTCCCAGTGCCCGCTTGACGCCGTTGACGAAGCTGTGGCTAACTAGGAAGAGCAGCGGGCGCACGGTCGGCGTCTCCTTCGGTGAGGGTGAGGAAGATATCTTCCAACGAGCGCCCTTCCATATCCTCGAGCGAGCGCAATTCATTGAGGCTTCCCTCGGCCAGCTTGCGCCCACGGGCGACGATGATGACCCGGTCGCAGAGCTTCTCCGCGGTATCGAGCAGGTGGGTCGAGATGAGAATCGACGCGCCGTTGTCTCGAAGCCGCGCCAGCTCGAGCTTGAATTCGTGGACACCGCTCGGATCGATTCCGATCATCGGCTCGTCGAAGAGGAACACGTTGGCGTTGTGGACGAGGGCGCACGCTACGCTCAGCTTCTGGCGCTGCCCCTTGCTCAGCGTGGCGACCAGGTCGTTTCGCTTCTCGGCGAGGCTGTAGCGCGCCAACAGCTCGGCGGCGAGGGCGTCGTAGACCGGCAGCGTGTCGAAGCACATCGCCACGAAGCGGAGGTGCTCATCGACGGTCAAGAGCTCATAGAGTGAGGGGACTTCCGGCACAAAGGCCAGCCCTGCCTTCGCGCGAGCCTGGTCGACGACGACGTCGCAGCCGTTGATCAGGATTCGCCCCGCGTTGGGGCGCAGGATACCGGCGATGCAGCGGAGAGCGGTGGTCTTTCCGGCGCCGTTCGGACCCAGGAGTCCGACGATCTCGCCGCGATTCACCTCCAAGTCGAGGCCGTCCACCGCTCGGTGTCGCTTGTAAAGCTTGACAAGCCCCTGCATCTGAAGCATGAACTGCTTCAGTTGTACCTGGTCAGGTAAAACGCCCGAGATGAGCGTCCAGTCCCAAGCCCAGGCGATCTATACCGAAGTCCGCAAGGCGATCGCCGGCCAGGAGACGGTCCTCACCC